>DATCIB010000018.1:0-17217 GCA_036508045.1 Bacteroidales bacterium | reverse complement strand
AGATATGAACCCATGAAAGACGCTGTTTGCCAGAGCCCAAGACTGTAGCCAGTCCGAATCTGAAAGGAAGAATCATCTGGGGAAATGCTCCTTGATGAGAAGCAAGCACAACGCCAAAGCGAGTCCGTACTACCCGGATATTTCCTTCGATCTTTGTCAAGGCCTCTTCCCAGTCCTTGCAGACCTGAGCCAGAAAATCGTCTCCCGACTCACCCTCTTCATTGACCTCAATACTCCCATTAGAGTAATAGCCGACAGCCGATGCAGAAATGATGAGTTTGGGTTTCTCTTTTGTGGCGAGCAGGTTAATTGCTTCCACAAGCTTCGAGGTTGTCGCTATTCTACTCTCGTAGATGTCCCTCTTGTACTTACTAGTCCATCGCTTCGCAATATTCGCTCCAGCAAGATTAATCAGAACATCATAACCGGAAACACTTCTTGAAACCTCATGCGCAGTATGGTTTGCAAACAAGTTTCGCCCGAAGAGAGTCACCTCCTGTCCTTTGTCAGAAAAATGCTTGCCGAGATACTCGCCAATAAATCCCGTACCCCCAATGATCGCAATTCTTTTCATCGGATGAAAGAGTCCGATACCTAATCCTGTAGAAACAGTCACTTCCATACGCATTTCATTTAAACCTTTGATTATTTAGTCCAAATATATTGATTTCTTTTTAGATATACCTGTATATTATTCGAAAGACTATAGATTCAGTTTTTGCAGTATAATTCGGGTTTTGTAGTTGATCCTGATCCTTTACTCCGACACCTGAATTGTAACCAATAAAAAAGTCCCGAAGATTGTTATCTTCAGGACTCTTTTGCTTTGTTGGCGGTGCGGACGGGACTCGAACCCGTGACCCCATGCGTGACAGGCATGTATTCTAACCAACTGAACTACCGCACCAGCTTTTTCAAAAGCGATGCAAAGGTAGATATATTTTGAAAAGGAGCAAATATTTCTGTTAGTAATTTTCTTTTTCCTAGATTCAGCTCTATTTTTTATCCTTTTGCAGTGCTATCATTTCGCATTAATCGGGATTTTCGTTACTTTTGCAGTTCAGAATGAATCGCATAAATGAATTCGGATGAATGTTGTTATTATAAAATACAATGCCGGTAATATTTACTCGGTAGATTACGCGCTGAAAAGACTCGGATTGGAAGCTGTGGTAACAGCTGATCCCGAACTGATCCGCAAGGCGGACAAAGTCATTTTTCCAGGACAGGGAGAAGCGGTGACCACCATGAAATATCTTCGTGAGAGGCATTTGGATGAGTTGATCTGTGACTTGAAACAGCCGGTGCTGGGTATTTGTCTGGGACTGCAACTGATGTGCCGCTTCTCGGAAGAGGGCAACACCACATGTCTGGGGATTTTTGATACGGAGGTGAAGAAGTTTGTGCCCCAACGCCATGAGGACAAAGTGCCGCACATGGGTTGGAACACTATTTATGACTGCAACTCTCCCCTATTTAAAGGGATTGAGACTGTAAGCCCTTATGTCTATTTCGTACATAGTTATTACGTGCCGATTAATCCTTATGCAGTAACAAAGACGGATTATATTGTGCCATTCACATCGGCAATCCACAAGGATAACTTCTATGCGACTCAATATCACCCGGAGAAAAGCGGCAAGACCGGTGAACTGATTTTACAGAATTTCTTAGACTTGTAAAGATGATAGAGATAATTCCTGCAATCGATATAATTGATGGTAAGTGTGTCCGACTCTCTCAGGGGGACTACAACCAGAAGACAATCTATAATGAGAGCCCGCTGGAGGTTGCCAAGATGTTTGAGGATCATGGCATTCACAGGCTGCACCTGGTAGATCTGGACGGAGCCAAAGCCAATCATATTGTCAATCACAAGGTGTTGGAACAGATTGCTACCCGAACGGCACTTGCCGTTGATTTCGGTGGTGGTCTGAAAAATGATAGTGATGTTTACATTGCCTTCGAGTGCGGTGCACAGATGATTACAGGAGGAAGCATCGCGGTGAAAAATCCGGATGTGTTTACTTCCTGGATCAAAACCTTTGGCCCTGAAAAAATCATTTTGGGTGCGGATGTGAAAGATAAGAAGATTGCGGTAAATGGCTGGCAGGAAGAAACGAAAGTCGAGCTGTTTGACTTTGTCAAAGAATACATGGAAAAGGGCATTTATAAGGTGATCTGCACAGACATCAGCAAAGACGGGATGTTACAGGGACCGGCTATCGGACTTTACAAAGAGATGCTTGAGAGTTTTCCGTCGCTCTTCCTGATTGCCAGTGGCGGCGTAAGTTCGCTGGATGATATCATCGCCCTCGACGAGGCTAAAGTGCCGGCTGTGATCTTTGGAAAAGCGATCTATGAAGGTCGTGTCTCTATGAAAGATTTGAAACGATTTCTCTAAACTCCGGAAACTATGCTTGCAAAAAGAATAATCCCTTGTCTGGATGTAAAAGACGGCATGACTGTCAAAGGTGTCAACTTTATCAATTTCCGCGAAGCTGGTGATGCCGTGGAGCTGGGCAAAGCCTACAGTGATCAGGGGGCCGATGAACTGGTCTACCTGGATATTACCGCTTCGCACGAAGGTCGTAAGACTTTCGTCGATCTGGTCAGACGGGTGGCTTCCAATATCAGTATCCCTTTTACCGTGGGTGGTGGCATCAATGAGTTGCAAGACGTGGACAGACTGCTGAACGCCGGAGCGGATAAGGTTTCCATCAATTCGGCAGCGCTTCGCAACCCGCATCTGATTGAAGAGATCTCAACGCATTTCGGAAGTCAGGTATGTGTGGTAGCGATTGATGCCAAACAGGAAGATAACGGCACATGGATGTGTTATCTGAATGGAGGACGGATCCCAACCGACAGAGATTTGTTTGGCTGGGCTAAAGAGGCACAGGATCGTGGAGCCGGCGAGATATTATTTACCAGCATGAGTCATGATGGTGTGAAAGAGGGATATGCCAATGAAGCACTGGCAAGACTGGCCGACAATCTCAACATACCGGTGATCGCATCGGGTGGCGCAGGCAAAATGGAGCATTTCAAAGATACGTTTATAGTGGGAAAAGCCGATGCTGCTCTTGCGGCGAGTGTGTTTCACTTTGGTGAGATCATGATTCCGGAGTTAAAGCAGTATCTGAAGGAACAACATATTACAGTACGAATTTAAATAATCATTACGATATGAAACTCAATTATGACAAGATGGGCGGATTGATTCCTGCTATTATTCAGGACGATGTGACTAACAAGGTGTTGATGCTCGGATTCATGAATGAAGAGGCTTACAGCAAAACGGTAGAACTGGGTAAGGTGACTTTCTTTAGCCGCACTAAAAACAGACTGTGGACAAAGGGGGAAGAGAGTGGCAACTTTCTGAACGTGGTCTCTATGAAGGAGGATTGTGATCAGGATACTTTATTGATCAAAGTGAATCCGGTCGGACCTGTATGTCACTTAGGTACTGACACTTGTTGGGGTGAGACGAATGAGATGGATGATATCCTCTTCCTGAAATATCTGCAAGACTTTATCGAACGTCGTTTCAAAGAGATGCCGGAGGGTTCTTACACCACTTCACTGTTTCAAAAAGGGATCAACCGTATGGCTCAGAAAGTGGGCGAAGAGGCGGTGGAATCTGTCATCGAAGCGACCAATGGTACTGAGAAAGGGCTGATATATGAGGCTTCTGATCTTATCTATCACCTTATTGTATTGCTTACTTCCAAAGGTCTTCGTATGGAAGATCTTGCCCGTGAATTGAAAACCCGTCATAAATAATTGGTACCAATGACTGAAGAACTACTTATCCGATATGAGAATGTGGAGATCAGACAGAAGGAGCTGGTCGTCCTGAAAGATGTAAACTTACAAGTGCGCAAAGGAGAATTCATCTATCTGATAGGAAAGGTAGGCTCCGGAAAAAGCAGTTTGTTGAAGACATTCTACTATGAGCTACTCATCAGTGAAGGTGAAGCATCAATTTATGATTATAACCTTAGAAAACTGAAACGCAGAGAGATACCGCTGCTCCGACGAAAAATTGGAATTGTCTTTCAGGATTTTCAGTTGCTGACAGACCGGAGTGTCCAAAAGAATCTGGAGTTTGTGCTGAAGGCTACCGGATGGAAGTCGAGAGACGAAATGGATGATCGTATAAATAAGGTGCTGAGAGAAGTGGGCATGTCCAATAAAGGCTACAAAATGCCTCATGAATTGTCGGGGGGCGAACAGCAACGTATTGTCATTGCCCGGGCTTTGCTTAATGCTCCGGATCTGATACTTGCCGATGAGCCAACAGGTAACCTGGATGTGGAGACCGGGACACAGATTTTGGAACTGCTGAAACGTATCAATGAGCTGGGAACAACTGTCATCATGTCGACTCATAATCTGGATTGGGTAAGCAAGTTTCCTGCGAAAACCTATGTTTGTGACAACAACAGGCTGACTTGTTTGAAGCCGGATATTGAGGTAGCAAAAGTGCAGGAACTGAAGAAAGAACTTGATTCGGATACAGACGCTGCTAGTTAAAGAATTACAAGCGGATTTGTAATTTGCGAATAATATCGTATTTTTGTACCAAGAAAGAGATTAGCAACAATCAGTTATCATTTGAATAATTAATTTGAAGTAAAAAATGAAAGTATTAAAGTTTGGCGGTACCTCTGTGGGCAGTGCTCAACGCATGAAAGAAGTAGCAAAGTTGATCTGTGGTGATGGTCAGAATATCATTGTTCTCTCAGCTATGTCCGGCACTACAAACAGTTTGATTGAGATTTCTGATTATTTGTATAAAAAGAATCCTGACGGAGCGAATGAAATCATTAACCGTCTGGAAAAGAAATACATGGAAGTGATCAAAGAGCTTTACACCAAAGAAGAATATTATCAAAAAGGTCTTGAGGTAGTAAAGTCTCACTTCGATTATATCCGGTCTTTCACGAAAGATTTGTTTACCGTATTTGAGGAAAAAGTAGTCCTGGCTCAGGGCGAACTGATCTCAACTGCATTGGTAAGCAACTATCTGAACGAGCAAGGTGTTAAATCGGTGTTACTGGCCGCGCTTGATTTCATGCGTACAGACAAGAACAGCGAACCGGATCCTGTCTATATAAAAGAGAAGCTGGCTATTCAGCTTGCTAAATATCCGGATGCAGACCTTTTTATCACACAAGGTTTTATCTGTCGCAATGCGTATGGCGAAGTGGACAATCTACAGAGAGGTGGCAGCGACTATACCGCTTCATTGGTGGGTGCGGCTGTCAACGCTTCTGAAATTCAGATCTGGACAGATATTGATGGCATGCACAACAATGATCCACGCTTTGTGGAAAATACAAGCCCGGTACGTCAGCTGCATTTTGAAGAAGCTGCCGAGCTGGCATATTTCGGAGCTAAAATCCTCCATCCTACCTGCATTGTTCCGGCAAAGTTCAATAACATTCCGGTACGTCTGCTCAATACGATGGATCCTTCTGCTCCGGGCACAATGATCTGCAACGAACTTGTACGTGGAAAGATCAAAGCCGTGGCTGCTAAAGACGGCATCACTTCCATCAAGATCAAATCGGGTCGTATGCTGCTGGCACACGGTTTCATGCGCAAAGTATTTGAGATATTCGAAAACTACCAGACACCGATTGACATGGTTACTACGTCGGAAGTAGGTATCTCTCTGACAATAGACAACAAGAAGAATCTGAAGGAAATCCTTGATTCTCTGAAGAAGTTCGGCACAGTGACTATCGATGAAGAGATGTGTATTATCTGTGTAGTAGGTGATTTGGACTGGGAAAACGTTGGTTTCGAAGACAATGCTCTTCATGCAATGAAAGATATCCCTATCCGGATGATCTCTTATGGAGGTAGCAATTATAATATTTCCTTCCTGATCAAAGCAAGTGATAAGAAGAAAGCGTTACAGTCGTTGAGTAATCATCTGTTTAATAAGTAAATAAAGATATGAAAGGATCATTTCCTATACATAAATTAAAAGGGACGGAAACGCCCTTTTATTTTTACAATACCGGTTTGTTGAGAGAAACACTGGAAACAGCGAAAAAAGAAGCCGGCAAGTATGGTTATAATATTCACTATGCGATGAAAGCGAATGCGAACCCCCGGCTGCTTTCTATCATCCGTGAACAGGGGCTGGGTTCTGACTGCGTAAGTGGCGGAGAGGTGCTGGCGGCTCTGAAAGCAGGATTTCCTGCTTCAAAAGTGGTGTTTGCCGGTGTAGGTAAAGCGGATTGGGAAATCAATGTCGGACTGGAGAATGACATCTTCTGTTTCAATGTTGAGTCTATTCCTGAACTTGAGGTGATCAATGAACTCGCTGCTGCGAAGAATAAAGTTGCCTCCATCGCAATTCGTGTCAACCCCAATGTGGATGCGCATACACATCATTATATCACAACAGGATTGCAGGAAAACAAATTTGGTATCAACTTGTGCGACCTCGACACGATCATCGACCGTGCTATCGCTCTGCCAAATATCAAACTGGTGGGACTGCATTTTCATATCGGTTCGCAAATAACCGACATGACTACGTTTGCCTCTTTGAGCATGCGTATCAATGAGATTCAAACGAAACTGGGGGAACGCAAGATCCGTCTGGAGCATATTAATGTCGGTGGTGGACTGGGTATCGATTATGATCATCCGAACCGTCAGCCGATTCCGGACTTCAAGAGTTATTTTGAGACTTTCCACAAACATCTCAACTTGTATGAAGGACAGACATTTCACTGCGAACTTGGTCGTTCGTTGGTGGCTCAATGCGGTAGCTTGATTTCCAAGGTTCTCTATATCAAACAAGGTACGGCTAAGCAGTTTGCTATACTGGATGCGGGCATGACAGACTTGATCCGGCCTGCTCTCTATCAGGCTTACCATAAGATCGAGAATCTCTCATCTGAAGAGCCACTCGAAAAGTATGATGTGGTAGGACCTATCTGTGAATCTTCTGACTGTTTTGAAAAAGAGGCAGATCTCAACAAAGCACATCGGGGTGACTATGTTGCACTTCGTTCGGCGGGAGCTTATGGTGAAATCATGGCATCACAATACAATCTGCGCAGACTGCCGGGATCTTTCTTAACCGAAGATTTTATTTAATATACGAATAACTGATGGGATTCCTCTTTGATCAATATCCATTTGAAATAGAAATATGCATGGTAGCCTCGCTAGCTCTGCTGGTTCAGCTCTTTTGCTATCTCTATTACTATGGGGCACTCTGGTTTCAATCGCGGAAAGTAGCGAAAAATAAGATCAGTTATACAGACGAAGAGGTTCCTGTATCAGTAATCGTCTATGCAGAATATCTGGAAGAACTGCAAAATACTCTTCCCGCAATCCTGGATCAGCAATACTCCGGCTTTGAAGTGATTGTGGTCAATGATGGAAATGAAAGTCCGGTCTATGACTATGTATCGATATTACAGAACGATCACCCCAATCTCTACCATACATACATACCTCAGAATGCCAAATATATTAGTCGCAAGAAGCTGGCTCTTACTATTGGCATCAAGGCGGCGCGCAACGAATGGGTCGTGCTGACAAATGCGGGGTGCCTTCCCTCCTCTTCCCTTTGGATCAAAAATATGTCGCGCAACTTCTTGCCACACATAGATCTTGTACTGGGATACAGCAACTTCAAATCCAGACATTCTTTAGTAAGTCGGTTCATTGCATTTGACGGGATGATGGATGCGTTGCAGTATCTCGGAAGAGCGATTCATAATTCGGCATATAAAGGCGATGGCCGGAATATGGCTTTCCGAAAGGAACTATTCTTCCGGCAAGAGGGGTTTAAGGGACACCTTGATCTCATCTCCGGAGAGGACGATCTGTTTGTCAGCAGCATCACCACTTCGAAGAACACCCGGGTAGAATGTTCCTCTGATAGCTTGATATCCGAGACATCTGTCAATCTTGCTCTTTGGGGAAATTTCAAGCAAAAGTATGCCGCTTCTTCCCGCTATTATAAACGTTCTGCGTCTATTATTGCGATGATACGCAACAGTTCGATGTACCTCTTTTATACCTCCTTTATCCTTCTGATAGCTGCCGGATTTACTTCCGGTTGGGTTTTCTCATTGATTGGTTCTCTCCTGTTTCTTACCCGTTACATTATCCAGCAACTTGTCGTTGAAAAGAGTAACCATCTGCTACAGGAACGTTCTTGCTATTTCACCATTATATTCTTTGAACTTCTTACCCCCCTCTTCTCCATCTATTTTCGCCTTCGCCGCTCCAGCTACGACTTTACATGGAAGATCTAAGCCGCTTCTCAGTGCATTATTCTTGTTAAATATCTCCAATTAAATAGTTACTTTGGTATATATCATTATATTTATGGCAGTTTTTAAACGATGCCATGATGGCTGGTTTCTCTCATCCAAAAGATTTGAGAAAAGAGTTCCTGATAATCAATACAATTACTACCATGGAACAGAAGTTTGAAGTTCGAAATGCTACCGAAAAAGAAGTTGATCAGATACTTGTAGAATGGTCTGCGCAGGAGGGATGGAATCCCGGATTGCACGATGGACCCTGCTATTATGCCGCTGATCCGACCGGCTTTTTCATCGGATATCTGGGAGAAGAACCTATCGCATGTGTTTCTGCTGTAGCCTATGACAAGTCTTTTGGCTTTATGGGCTTTTATATTGTAAAGCCGGAATACAGGGGACATGAATATGGTCTGCAGATTGGAAAGATCGGATTTGATTACTTAGGTCGCCGGACTATCGGCTTGGACGGTGTTGTTGCACAACAGGCAAATTACATGAAATCAGGTTTCAAGATTGCCTGGAACAATTATCGGATGAAGGGAAAAGCAGTCACCTCCCCGGAAGAATTTCCGGAAATCGTTCCCTTATCTGACGAGTTGATGGAAGAAGTGGAAATACTGGACGCTTCGTGTTTCTCCATCACCAGACCTCTCTTCTTTCGTCGTTGGGTAAAACAACCCGATCATACCGTTTTTGTTAGTATCCGAAAAGGCAGAGTCAGTGGGTATGGCGTGATACGCAAATGCAGGGATGGTTACAAGATTGGTCCGTTGATAGCTGATGATCAGGAACAAGCTGAAGCTTTTTATCTTCGTCTTTGTTCTACTGTGGAGGAAGGTGCTACGGTCTATCTGGATATTCCTGAGTTGAATAAGTCAGCTATTCATTTGGCGTCAAAATTAAAAATGGAAAAAGTATTTGAAACAGCCCGCATGTATATCGGGCATGTACCGCTGATAAAGATGAGTAAGATATTCGGATTGACAAGCTTTGAGATTGGATAATTCCCTTTGATGCGTCGATCCCACGGGAGTTTTATTACTAATGTTCCTTATCTCCTAAATAGTATGAAAAAAACAATGATTGGATTGATTGGAGGTTTTCTGTGTTGCTTGCATTGTCTGGCACAGGACCTACCTCAACTGACATTTACCCCCCAATGGCTGCCTCAAGCCCAGTTTGCCGGATATTATGTGGCCCAGAAGAAAGGTTTTTACAAAGCAGAAGGGTTGAATGTAAAGATTGTACATCCTTCCCCATCTGTCAATTCTGTGGAAAATCTTAAAAATGAGCAATCGGATATTACGACTCTGATGCTTACTTCTGCTTTTTCTTTCCGCGATGCAGGAGTAGATCTGGTCAACATCGGACAAATATCTCAAAACTCAGCACTATTGTTTGTTTCCAGGAAAGAAAAAGGCATTTCTGAACTCTCAAATCTCAATGGAAAGAAAATAGGGATCTGGCGAACAGGGTTTGACGAAGTTGCCAAAGAGATTATCAAATCCAATAATTATAAGGTGCAATGGGTGCCGGTACTGAATACCGTCAATCTTTTCTTATGTGGATATCTGGACGCCATGACAGTGATGTGGTATAATGAATACGACCAGATTATTCAATCCGGTGTCAACGAAGATGAACTAAACCGCATCTTCTTTTCCGATTGCGGGTTTAATATCCCGGAAGACGGACTCTATTGCTTGAATAAGACTCTTATTCAGCGCAAGGGAGATTTGGAAAAGTTTGTCAGGGCAACCTTAAAAGGATGGGATTATGCGAAAGATAATAAAGAGGAAACTCTGGGCATTGTCTTAGAAGAAATGAAAAAGAACCATGTGCCGACCAATAAGGCACACCAGGCCTGGATGTTGGATAAGATGCTTCTAATGATAGATCCGGGCACGAAAAATGTGAAAAAAGGAGAACTTGCGGAGAGTGATTTCACCAAGGCTCAAAACATGCTCTTTGATGCTGGAAATATAAAGGTCAGAACTGAGTTCAAAGAGTTTTACAAACCAGTCATGAAATAAACAAATAACAAGATTATGAATATTAAATTCAACATAAACAAATCCCTGTCTCTGCGGATTGTTGTCTACGTCTTATCTTTCTGTATGCTTCTGTTTCTTCTTGTATTATTAGTCTTCTACTTCTTTTCCAGAAAACAAATAGAGGAAATGACGCTTAAGAATGCAGAGATTATTACAAACAAGACTGTAATGGATGTCGAACGAACGCTTCTGCCAATTGCTCATGTTGCACAAAACTATAAATGGATCCTTGAGAATAAGGAGCAGAATAGTGAGGAACTGTATGAGATGACAAGGAGAGTGGTAGAAAATAATCCGGATGTGATGGGTTCTGCCATTGCTTTCGAGCCTAACTTCTTCGAAAAAGAAGGTCTATATTTCTCGCCTTATTCTTATCGTGAAAACGGTTCAATCAAGTCGATGCAATTAGGAAACACCTCGTATGACTACTTTTTTATGGATTGGTATCAGATCCCGGTAGCTACCGGACAGAGCGGCTGGTGCGAACCATATCACGACACCGGTGGAGGAAATGCGCTGATGACCACCTATTCAGTACCTTTCTATAAGACTGTAAACAATGTCAGAAAGATCGCCGGAGTAATTACCTTTGACCTGTCACTGGACCAGTTTACTGACTCGGTCTCTGCTCTGAAGATTCTGGAAACAGGATATGCATCTATATTATCCAGAAATGGAACGTTTATAACACACCCAAAAGAAGAACTGATTATGAATCAGACGATCTTCAGCTATGCCGCCGAAATGAATAATCCGGAATTGCGGGAGATCGGAAGAAAGATACAAAAAGAGAATAGTGGTTTTGTATCCAGCACCTTGAATGGTGTGGAACGAATGCTTTATTTCAAACGGCTACCTTCCAGTAACTGGTCCATCGCAGTAGTTTTCCCTAAGTCGGAAATGTACCTCCCACTCCATAAAATATCTATCATCCTCATTGTGCTTGTTGTCTTTGGTTTGATATTTCTGTCTGTGATTGTGTCAAAAATCATTTCCAGACAAATCATTCCCCTCCGGCATTTTGCAGGTTCAGCGCGTGAAATAGCCAAAGGTAACTTCAATAATCCTCTGCCTGTGATCGAGACAAAAGATGAGTTGAAAGACCTGCATGACTCCTTTGAATATATGCAACGAAAGCTCACTCAATACATTGAAGATCTCAAACAAACAGCTATCGCCAAAGAAAAGATTGAAAGCGAACTGAGAATTGCCCGGGAGATACAGATGGCAATGATCCCAAAGATATTCCCTCCATTCCCCAATCTGATAGAGATAGACCTTTATGCGGTTCTTCATCCGGCAAAGGAAGTGGGTGGCGATTTGTACGACTTCTTCATGCTTGACGACAATCATATTTGCTTTGCCATCGGTGATGTGTCGGGCAAAGGAGTCCCTGCTTCCCTCTTCATGGCAGTCACACGAACGTTACTTCGTTCCGTAGCTCCCGATCTAAAGACCGCCGGTACTATTGTCAACTCGCTAAACAAGTCCCTGTCCACTAACAACGAGTCCAATATGTTTGTAACATTCTTCCTGGGCATCATCGAACTGGACAGTGGCATCATGACCTATACAAATGCCGGACATAACCCTCCGGTATTGATTCACCCGAATGGAGATATCAAGGTATTTGATACAACCAAAGATATACCTGTAGGCATATTTGAAACCTTCAGCTATGAAGAGAAGGTCATTCAGCTTTCAGATAATGACAAACTGTTCTTCTATACGGACGGAGTCACCGAAGCCGAAAATAAAGAAGAAGAATTTTATTCCGAGAAGAGACTTCTTAAATGCCTTTCTGCCAATTACAAACTCACTCCGAAGGAACTAATCAACAAAGTATCCGACGATGTGGCTCTGCACGTAAATAGTAACGAGCAATCGGATGATATTACTGTGTTATCAATCGTGTACTATGGAAGCAAAAGGTAAAATACAATTCGTACTGGCAAATAAGGCCGATGAACTTTCTCTCTTATCAGCGAAGGTGGAGACACTCGCCGAACTGTGGGATTTTCCGGACTCGTTGACAATGAATCTGAATCTTGTGCTGGAAGAGGCAATCTCCAACATCATTTTTTATGCGTTCAATGACGACAGTGAGCAAAAGATATATCTCACACTGGAATACGAAGAAGCGACTCTTTCAATCCGGATTACAGATACCGGAAAGGCATTTGACCCAACCGGACAGATACCACCCGATATTACGCTTTCTGCGGAAGAACGTCCTATTGGCGGACTTGGCATCTTTCTGATAAACAAGCTAATGGATTCTGTAGTCTATAGCAGAAACGATAATATGAATGTACTAACTCTTAAAAAAAGCATGAAATGAATATAACATTTGAAACGAAGTCTGACTTCACCGTCGTATCTATTTCAGGGAGAATAGATGCGACGAATTCCAATGACTTTGAGTCAGAACTGATCCGGATCTTTGAAGATGACCGATTTAATTTACTCATCAATTGTGCCGGATTACACTATATCAGCAGTTCTGGTTTGCGCATCTTCCTCATGGCTCAGAAACGAGTGATAGCAGCGCAGGGACATCTTACCATCTGCTGCATGCAAACGATGATCAGAGAGATCTTTGATATATCCGGATTTTCCACCATTTTCAAGATATACGGGACAGAAGAAGAGGCTCTGCAGCAAACAAAGTAACAGTTAGAATAACCTTATAGAATCAAAGACAATACACATGAAAATACGGAAATTTATTAATGGACTCCTTGCGCTTGGCCTTACCGCCGGACTATTATTACTATCAGACCTTGAAAACCGTGTCGGTTCGCAGGATGGAAAAGAGAACCGGAAAGAAGATGGCGGACTGTATGCGGTAAAGGGACGCAACTACAAGATAGGAATGACTTACTTCGCTCCGGATGCCATAATGGAAGCTGGATGGGCCGGATTATGGGCCGGGCTGAAAGAACTGGGATTTGTAGAAGACAGCAACATGACTGTCATCCGGTCGCATGCAAACGGAGAAATGGCTAACTTGCAGCCTATCCATCTGAATATGGATAATGAAGATGTAGATCTTATTCTGATTAATACAACTCCGGCAATCACTGCAGCTGTAGCAACGGTAAAGAAACATCCGATGGTATTCACCATGACGTACACTCCGCTGGAAGCAGGAGCCGGGAAAAGTTATACGGATCATCTTCCAAATATTACCGGAGTGGGCTCCTTCCCTCCTGTTGAGGGAACATTTGATTTCATCCGTGACGTTTTTCCAAACGTAAAGCGTATCGGTACTTTGTACAATTCTTCGGAAATTAATTCAGTGAAGGTGGTTGAGAAAGCCCGTGAATACCTAAAGGATAAAGGAATTACTCTGATTGAAAGCACCGTGGTAAACACCTCTGAAGTATATCAGGCGGCTTATGCGCTATGCCTCAAGAATATCGATGTGTTGTGGGTCACTGGCGATAACACCGCCTTGCAGTCCATGCCCGGTATTGTAAAAGTGTGCAAAGATAATAAGATACCTCTTATCCTCAATGATGTGGATTATGTAAAGCAGGGAGCTCTTGCAGCTGTGGGTATCGGATGGTATGCGACAGGAAAACATACCGCTTCTTTTGTAGCACGGGTGCTCAATGGCGAGAGTCCGGCAAACATTGATATCGAAAACTATGTGGAAGAGGAAATTACCCTAAATCAGGAAGTTGCGAAAACACTTGGTATCACGTTTCCTGATAAATATATCCATCTAAAGAAGAAAGTGAAAAGGGAGAATCCCTTGAAACTTTGTATGATTCACTATGTGGACAGTCCTAATTCTGAGAATGTAGAAAAAGGGGTCCGTGACGAACTGAAGACTCAGGGGATGATTGAAGGTACTGATTTCACGATGAAGACCTTCAATGCACAAGGAGACAATGCAACACTGAATAGCATCACCGAAGCAGTGACCGGAGAAAAGTGGGACATGATTTTTGCTTCTTCGACTCCTACCATACAATCGTTAGCAAAGAAGATAAAGAACATCCCTATTGTCTTCTCCAATGTGGGCGATCCGGTAAAAGCCGGTCTTGGGACTTCATTTACAGATCATTTACCCAACATGACCGGGGTATCCACGATGAGCGACTTTGATGGATTGGTTAATCTGGTGATTGAATCGGTACCCGGCATCAAGACTATCGGAACTGTTTTCACCCCAAATGAGGTGAACTCAGTCGCATTTAAGGACGAGCTGAACAAAGCAGCAGTGAAGCGCGGACTCAAACTCATAGCCGCGCCTGCCAGTTCGGCGACAGAAGTATCAGACGCATCTCTTTCTCTGATAAGCAACAGAATTGATGCCTTTACACAGATATCAGATAACCTGACGGCTAGCAGCGGTTCGTCCATTTTAAAAGCAGCTTACGATGCAAAAGTACCTTACTTTGGGTTTATCTCTGATCAGATCAAATCCGGAGCAATAGCGGTTCTCGCCCGTGACTATTACATCGCCGGAGTGGATGCCGGCAAACAGGCAATGTTGATATTCAACGGGAAATCGCCAAAGGATATTCCGTATCAATATGTATCCAAGACTTCTTATCTCGTAAATACAGACGCCATGAAATACTTTGGCGTGAAGGTACCTCAGAAATATATTGATCAATCTAAATAATACACTTCATACATGAATAACCTTGAATTTATCATAGAGTACAACGACGATGAAACTGTCTTGAAATGCTCCGGCAGACTGGATGCCAACCGGGCAGGATATCTGAACGAGTATATCGACAAACTGGTGCGGGAAGGTCGCTATCAGATTGCCCTCGATATGATGGGCATCGAATATCTTAGCTCTGCCGGAATCCGGTCTTTGATCACACAGAGCAAGAATCTGCAATCGGTGAACGGTTGTTTTTATATCTCAGCCATGTCTGACAATGTTCATGAGGTGTTGAAACTCGTGGGAATGGCAGAGATGCTAAGTGAACGAGGCAAGATGATCACTACCAAAAAGAAACCGGAGAATTCCCGGAGTGGTTTTGAAGCACATGGATATTCATTTTACGATGCTCCTCTCAACGAAGAGGCAAGCATGGAGGTAACGCTCTACGGCAAACCGGAGAAGGTCATGCATTCTGATTTCAAGGCGGAAGATGCCCGTCTGTTTCAAGCTGAAGAACAATCCTTTGCCATTGGCTTGGGTAGCATTGGTGAGTCGTATGAGGAATGTAAGGAACGCTTCGGCGAGTATCTCGTGGCCGGTAAAAACATGGCATATATACCGGGCGATGGTTCGCAGAAGCCGGACTACATAGTCAGCAGCGGAAAACTAATCGGCAGACTCACAGAGTGTTATGGGATGCATTTTAAAGGAGAATTCTCACACATGTTGCATTTCGAACGTACGAATGCAATCCATGGCATTGGAGTGAGTCAGCTTGCGGAGAGTATCCATACACTGACCGGATATGACAAATTTGCTCTTGTGATGATTGCGGAAAGTGACGGACTTACCGGAACTTCCCTGAATGTATCACCCGTAGAAGGTGCCCGAATCTTCTCCTATCCGGAAGTTGTAGAGGCTATTCGCTTTACCACAGAGCCGGTACACGAGAAGATGCTGACTCTGTCCATCGGTTATATCACAACAAAGCAGGAAGCAACCTCCGAATCTTTCGTGCGTTCATTGACACCCGGCTCCTCTACAAAAGGTCATATTCATACCGCGGTATTCCCCTACATGCCAATCAATAAAAACAGTATTGACCTTTTTGAAACAATAGATTCCATGTTCAATACAAGCCTGATGGATCTTTTGCACCTGACAAATGATTCGCGGGAGATAAAAGGTATTGGTGAGAGCCATTTTATTCAAGGCTTTTGCTGGGTAGCTCCTGTTCATTCCATTCAAAAAGTATAACACTAAACAGATAAAATCATGTCATTACTTATCGGATCAATTACCATAGGACTCATCCTGGCACTGCTGGCGTTGGGGATATTTATCAGTTTCCGCATCTTCAACTTTCCTGATATGACCGCAGAGGGTTCCTTTACCTGTGGTGCAGCTACCGGAGCCTCTCTGATAGTAGCCGGAATGAATCCACTGCTTGCCTGTCTGATCGCTTTTATTGTCGGAATGCTTGCCGGTGCAACTACAGGGGTGATTCACACACATTTCAAGATCAATCCTTTGCTTGCCGGCATTCTGGTCATGACCGCATTATACTCTGTCAACCTTCATATCATGGGAAAGAGCAACATGCCTCTTTTGAGCGAGACCACTGTATTTACCTGGATTGAAAACTTATCCGCCTCCATCTCCGGACCGGATGCGGTAAGCAATCTGCTTGGATGGGAAGTCAATACGAAGAACCTCTGGGTCCTGCTCTTCTGTGTGCTGTCAGTCACAGCATTCAGTTATATTCTCTTCTGGTTTTTCCGAACAAACATCGGCACTGCGATGCGTGCTACTGGTAATAATGATCAGATGATCCGGGCACTGGGGGTAAACACAAAAGTGATGATTATCATTGGTACTGCCCTGTCCAACGGATTTATCGCTCTTTCCGGTGCTCTGCTCGCTCAGTACCAGGGATTTGCCGATGTGCAGATGGGTATCGGTATGATGGTATGGGGACTGGCAAGTGTCATCATCGGAGAGGCAATCATCAACGACAATAGTCTGGGAGCAGTGATCCTTGGCGCAGTCATTGGTTCGGTGCTTTTCCGTTTGCTGGTTGCTATCGCACTGAGATGGGGCTTGAATCCAAACGATCTGAAACTGATCACAGCGTTGTTTGTTTTTGTCGCTTTGATCCTCCCTACATTGATGGCCAATAGAAAACCAACATTTAAACGCAGAGTAAATGCTTAAGATT
>DATCIB010000017.1:0-21838 GCA_036508045.1 Bacteroidales bacterium | reverse complement strand
TGGCAATCCGAAACCGGACCGAGTAGCGGCAGTGGTTTGGCAAGCAATCTTGGGCTTGCGCAAAAGATGTTTGACGATCTTCGTCTCATGCGCCCTCAGGCTTGGATAGACTGGCAGTTGATGGAGGAGTCGAATGATACCTGGTGCTTGATCCGTTGTAACTTTGCTACACAGGAATATAATATCATAAAGAATTATTATGTGCGCATGCAGGTGACCCGTTTCATCAAACAAGGCTATAAGATCATTGATACCAATCATGAGAATGTGTTGGCAGCCATAAATCCGGCAGGAACGGAGATGGTGGCAGTCTTATTGAACACTTCCGGCAGTGAAAAAACATTTGCCCTGGATCTGTCTCTCTTTGGTCATAGAGACGATAAAGCAAAAGTATATCGCACTACGGCTACCGACAATTGCAAACTACTGTCTTCCATCCCTTTGGATGGCAAGGTGCTAAACTATACGCTTGCCGATCAAAGTATGGTTACGCTGATCCTTCCGGTTGTACTGGCCAACTATGCGGACTATGAAGTGACCAGGGGGATCACCTTTGAGGATGGCAAAAGCGATCTGTTTAGCGGAGAAGGTACAACTCTCATAGTAAAAAAAAACGACCAGCGTGACGGACTAAACAGCAGTGAGTATGCTTTGTCCGCTACAATCAAGAAGGGACAATCGATAACCCTGACCTTTGAAAAGCCTTTTTATACGTCAGAAAGAGCACGTTACTTACATGCGATGATGAAGATGTCCGATATCACTCACAATGGTGAAATAGATCCTCAGTCACTTGTTTGGAAAGATTATGTCGTCGATCTCGGCACAGACACCATGTTAACCAAGATGACATCTGCTTCCATCTATGATTCATGTACCATCTGGTTGGACAACCTCTGTATCAATGACAAGAAAGAGGAACGTGCCATTACTGAAGTCTCTCCCGTTTTTGACTTTGAGACCACGGATGGGATCCCGACCTATGAGCTTATCAATAAAAAGGACAGTACTTACTCGGCTCAGATCATAGACAATCCCGACTATGCCGGATTGAATGCACTGGGGCATCTTTTCCAATATTCTCTTCCTCCCTTTTCCTCTTTCGGAAGTGTGAACGATACGATGAGACTTCATCTTGACTCTCCGCTGCGAGTCACTGAGAATACCCGCTACCTCCACGTCATGATCAAATCGAGTACTACCCGAATCTATTTTCAGTCAGGTAGCTGGTCCAGTGGCAGAAAAAACATTCTGGCAAATAAATGGGTCGATGTCGTCGTTAAAATGGATTCCTTGATGGGGCAGGTACTCAATGATCTTGCGATTTCACCCTATAGCAGTAGCTCGGGAGTGACTGTTTATCTGGATAATATATGTTTCAATAATGATCCCACAGCCCGTACCTACGTGGATGAAATAGAAGCCAATGTACCTTATCTGCTTGTCTCCCGCAATGGAGGCAACGTCATCGAGACATCGGGTGACCAACTGATGCAATCTTCTTTTGATGCTTCCTATAGCACACCAGCCCAGCAATGGATGCTTGTACCCTCCAACGGACACTATGCGATTGTCTCCCGACAAGACGACCGCCTGATAACAGATAACGGAAGCTATTTTCTTGCACTGAGCACTGTTTCTGCCACAGATAACTCCCAGTTATTTGACATACAATGGCTGGGTGATGGCTATGCAAAGATACTCTCATTAAGTACAGGTAAGGCTTTTGACGTGCAAGGCAGCAGTACTTTACCCGGTGCTTTGATCGGACTGTGGGACTATGGTACCTCCGCCAATATACATCGTCAGTGGGCATTGCACAGAGTACCCGGTTTTACAGCTACACCAACGCAGTCAGCCGGCACGGATGCAGGTATCAGCTTCTTTACACAAAACGGCCAATTAAACCTGTATGCTGCTGAAGTATTGATACAGGTAGAGATATACAGAATGGATGGTTCTTTGCAGGCAAGTACGCAGTCGCCTTCCACATACATCTCCTTCGCCCTAACTTCCGGACTTTATGTGGTGCGGGCAGTAAACAGAGAAGGGGAGAAGCGATTCAAAGTTCTGGTAAAATAGAAGGATATACTGAACTAAAACAAGAAAGTGATACTTTCTTATCCTTTCCTTGGCAATTGGTTCTTTGCGCGTAAATTACTTCTCTTCAGCATGTAAGACTCTGATAAATTTGTTTATATTCGCAGCAAACTCTTGAGTGAGAAAGTAAACATAATACGTTTTGCTCATCAGATAGACGATGTATTGAGATAATAAGTAAACAAACAAAGAGTATGAGAAAGAGGATAATTGAAGTGATAACAGTCATTGCAATGTGGATCGTAGCATCCGTTGTAATGCCTTTATCTGCTCAGACAGAGGTGATGGCCTGGGGCAACATGACAGGAGTTCGTGTCGATGGGGAGCTGATCCAATTCGAATCATCGTTACGAGTTGCAGCTGATGGCTGGTTGTTCATTGAAGCTACCGGGAAAGAGAGGCAACGCCCCTCCTTCCACCGCGATGGCAATACGCAAACAGTGACAACTCAGATAAACAAGTTGTACTTCAAACAGGTAGTAACCGATATGCAGCGCGGACTAGTGCAGGTAGACATTACCACGAAGTCTGATACGACTCTTATGGCTGCTGAGGGGGTATTCTTCTGTATGGAGCTTCCGGATAATCGTTATGTGGATGGCATTGTGAAAATTGGTGGAACACAAGTGAATATTGCTCAACTCAAGGAAGGAGCTAGCTCAAAGAAATCAAAAGTGAAGGAGATCACTATTACAACCCAATCCCGTCTGATCAAGTTGGCTTTTGCTTCCGGAGTCTCTGCTTTTGTCCGCAAAGAGGCTGGCAGTGCGGCGACTCTCTATGTTCAGTTGCTCCCTTCCATTGAAAAAGGGAAGGAAGTAACGACGAGCTTCAAACTACATGCCGATGGAGTTATTGATCATTCAGATGCAGTCATTCATCTGGATGTAAATAATCCGGGCCGTTTGTTTGCAGGCTTTGGCGGTAATTTCCGTTTGCAGAATCCCGGTCAGGATCCCAAAGTCATCGATTATTGTTTGGCAAACTTACGTGTTGCGTTTGGACGTGTTGAATTTCCCTGGCGCAACTGGCAGAAGGAAGAGAATACTGATCCTATTGCGGAGGCCAATGCAGGAAAGCTGGATGGAAAAGTGCGGGATGCTGTTTTGATGGCTCAACGTTTGAAAGCGAAAGGGTTGCCTCTCATCATTAGTTGCTGGTTTCCTCCAACGTGGGCTATTGCAGGTGATCCCAAAAGTTACAGACGTAACGGTGGTATCCAGGCCTACAAACTGGATCCGGACAAGCAAGAAAAGATATACAAATCCTTATCTGATTATCTGGTCTTTATCAAACAGAAATATGGTATTGAAGCCCAGTTGTTCTCCTTTAATGAGTCTGACATAGGCATTGATGTTCTTTTTTCTCCTCAGGAACATGCAGCTTTTATAAAAGGTTTTGGCGCGTATATGGCCAAACGGGGATTAGCAACAAAGATGTTGCTGGGCGATAATTCTGATGCAACGACATTCGACTTTATTGTTCCGGCAATGAAAGATCCGGCTACATATCCCTACATAGGTGCAGTCTCGTTTCACTCTTGGAGAGGGTGCGATGATATGACTTTGCATAAATGGGCGGGTGCTTCAAGAGCATTGAATGTTCCCTTGATCATCGGAGAAGGCAGCACTGATGCGGCTGCCCATACGTATGCCGAGATCTTCAATGAATCTACTTTTGCGCTTTACGAAATAAACCTTTATACACGTATTTGTGCCATCTGCCAACCGTTATCTATTCTTCAATGGCAGCTGACTTCAGACTATTCCTTGCTGTGGGGTGATGGCATTTATGGATCGCAGGGTCCTTTGCGTCCGACGCAACGCTTCTGGAATATGAAGCAGTTGGCATCCACTCCGGAGGAGGCATTCTCCATCCCTGTAACGTGTTCAAAGAAAGAAGTAAACTGTGCCGCATTTGGCAATATTGCACAAGAGAAGTATGCTGTGCACATGATCAACAATGGAGCAAAATGCCAGGCTGTTATAACAGGGATACCGGAAGGCATATCCGATCTGCAGATCTATGTTACAAATTCGGTGGATGGTATGAAAGAGAATGGCATGGCTAAAGTGGAAAATGGCCGGGTTACTATTTCACTGCCTGCTATAAGTTTTGTTACCTTACTTTCCAAATAATGTCCTGATGGACTGTCATGTATAAGAATAAATACATAACTGATATAACCTCTGCTAAAAATGAAACACAAACTAATTGGATTACTCATACTACTGTTTATGAGTTTTACCATCCTCCATGCACAGAAAATCAAAAACTTTGAGATTAAATCTCCGGACAACAAAATTGTATTAAAGCTGGAAGTAGGCGCCAAAATGCTCTGGTCCGTGCAGCATGATGGTCAGCAGATGATAGCACCCTCCGCCATTTCAATGAACGTACAAGGCGATCAGGTGTTGGGCGATAATGCAAGAATTACAGCTTCCAAGATAGAGAAAGTAGATCAGGTGATTGAAGCGGTCAATTATAAGAAATCAAGGATTGCGGACCAGTATAACCAATTAAAGATCAACTGCAAGGGTGATTATGGTGTTATCTTTAGGGTCTATAATGACGGTGTTGCCTACCGTTTTACAACGAAGAAGAAGGGTGTAATCATCGTAGATAATGAAGAAGCAAATTTCAATTTTACTTCCGACTACAAAGCCTTCATCCCTTATATGTGGGATTACAGGGGTGGCATAAAATTCAACCATTCCTTTGAAGCCCTTTACAAGGAAAGCAAGATCTCTCAGTTTGTGAACGACTCACTGGCTTTCCTTCCGTTGCTGGTCGATAATGACAACAATAAGAAAGTAGTGATTCTCGAAGCAGACCTGGAAGATTACCCGGGTATGTATCTGGATGTGAATCAGACCGGAAAAGGCTTTAAAGGGGTGTTTGCTCCCTATCCTCTCGAGGCTAAGTTGGGTGGATATGACAATATGAATCTGATTCCGACTAAAAGAGCCGATTACATTGCAAAGACTGATGGAACAAGGGATTTCCCATGGCGTGCCGTCGTGATTAGTGCGCAAGATAAGGAGTTACTGAATAATGACATGGTTCAAAAGTTGGCATCCCCCTCCCGAATTGCGGATGTTTCGTGGATCAAACCCGGACTGGTTGCATGGGATTGGTGGAACAACTGGAATCTCACACATGTTGATTTTAAAGCAGGCTACAATACCTCCACTTTTAAATACTATATAGACTTTGCTGCTGCTAACAAGTTGCAATATATTGTGATGGACTGGGGTTGGTCCAGTAAGACGGATCTCTTTGAAATCATCGCTCCTGATATCAATCTTCAGGAGATAATAGATTATGGCAAGCAAAAAGGAATTGGTGTTGTATTGTGGGCTTCGTGGTATGCTGTTAAAACACAGATGGATCAGGCGTTTCCAAAGTATGCAAAAATGGGCGTGAAAGGTTTTAAAATTGACTTTATCGATCGTGATGACCAGATTGCCGTAGCTTCCTTGTACGAGATCGCAAAGAAGGCAGCTGACTATAAACTGATTGTTGATTATCACGGAGCCTTTAAACCGACCGGATTACAGAGAACGTATCCGAATGTTATTGGATACGAAGGAGTGAAGGGACTGGAAAATTATAAATGGGCGACCGAAGACCAACCTCGTTATACTGTCAGTATTCCTTTTATCCGAATGATGGCCGGGCCGATGGACTATACGCCGGGTGCCATGAGAAACGCGAACAAAACAAATTACCGCTCTATTGAGTTAATGCCAATGAGCATGGGCACGCGTTGCAACCAGTTGGCTATGTATGTGATGTACGAAGCACCCTTCCAGATGTTATCCGATAACCCTCAGATCTACAGCAAAGAGCAAGAATGTACCGATTTCATTGCTAAAGTGCCGACGGTGACGGATGAGACTGTCGCACTCGATGGCAAAGTGGGTGAGTATGCAGCCATTGCCCGTAAGAAAGGCGACACATGGTATGTGGGGGCAATGACAAACTGGACTCCGCGCCAACTGACCCTTGACTTTTCATTTCTGGGCACAGGTAATTATCAGGCTGTGATTTTTAAAGACGGCATCAATGCCGATCTGGATGCTACTGATTACAAAAGAGAAGTGATCAACATTCATGCAGGAGATAAACTGAAGATACAGATGGCTCCCGGCGGAGGTTGGGCATCCAGGATAGAAAAGATAAATTAAGTTCTACCTACTAAAAACGATAATAAGAATGATACGAATGAAAAACAGAGTCGCTTTCCTGGCACTGATTCTTTTGATAAGAATAGCTCCGGGATTCTCACAGAACGAAGTAAACAAGATCCCAAATACTCCGTCAGTGCGTCAGCATTTATTGATGGATTTTGGTTGGAAGTTCAGCTATGGTCATGGGCAAAGTTTTGAGAAAGACTTTTTGAGCGGAACCGGTTACTTTACCTATTTCGCCAAAGCTGGTTATGGTGACGGACCTGCTTCCAATAAATTCAAGGACGCTGCGTGGCGACAGTTGGACCTGCCACACGATTGGGCTGTCGAACAACAATTTTCATCCAGTGCCAGCCATAGTCATGGTTATTTTACTGTAGGCTGGAAATATCCGGAAAACAGTGTTGGCTGGTATCGTAAGTCATTTACTATCCCTGCCTCCGACCTGGGCAAGAAGATTAGTGTTCAGTTTGATGGTGTGTTCCGTAACTCCATTGTGTGGGTGAACGGCTTCTACCTGGGCCATGAACAAAGCGGCTATGCCGGATTTGAATATGATATCACTGATTATCTGAACTATGGCGGTAGCAATATGATCACCGTTCGGGTAGATGCCTCCATAGAAGAGGGCTGGTTTTACGAAGGCGCCGGGATTTACCGTCATGTGTGGATGAACAAAACATCACCCTTGCATGTGGCGCAATACGGCATCTTTGCTTCGTCCGAACTGGAAGGATCGGATGCCATTGTCACAGCCCGTACTACCGTCCGTAACGATGGGAAAGAGGTCGCAGACTTCAGCGTGAAACAAACGCTTGTAGATGCCAAAGGAAATACTGTAGCCAGTAGGTCTGTTGACAACCTTCGATTGAAACCGACTGTATCGCAGCAATACTTCTCCAAATTTAAGGTGACCACTCCCAATCTCTGGTCGCCTGACTCGCCTTATCTGTACTCACTTCTGACCACTGTTTACCAAGGCGATAAGCTGGTTGACAATGTAGAGACAAACATGGGTATCCGTACCCTTCGTTTTGATGCGAATGAAGGATTCTTCCTGAATGGGAAACACCTGAAACTCTTGGGAACGAACAATCACCAGGATCATCCGGGAGTGGGAAGTGCCATCCCTGATGCCCTTCAGGAATTCCGCATTAAGAGATTGAAAGAGATGGGCAGCAACGCGTATCGTTGTTCGCACAACCCTCCAACCCCCGAACTATTGGATGCATGTGACAAACTGGGCATGCTGGTACTCGATGAAAACCGCTTGCAAGGCGTAAACCAAGAGCATTTTGACTTATTGGAACGGCTCATCAAACGCGACCGAAACCATCCATGCGTCATTGCTTGGTCAATTGGCAACGAAGAATGGGCCATCGAAAGCAATATCAAAGGTGTAAGGATCACAGAAACTATGCAGCGATTTGCACAAACCCTCGACTCCACACGTCGTTTCACTGTGGCAATAAGCGGTGGTTGCGGCAACGGTTCCTCGCAAACTGTTGATGTGATGGGATTCAATTATCTCACACAGTGCAATATTGATGAGTATCATAAGAAATTTCCCAATCAGCCAGGCTGGGGTACGGAAGAAACAACCGGCTGTGGTGCCCGGGGAGTGTATGCTGATGATAAGGCCAATGGGTACATGGCGCAATTTGACCGCAATGGTGGTGCGTCTATTGAAACAGGCTGGAAGTTCTACAACGAAAGAAAATGGCTTGCCGGGTTGTTCTTCTGGACAGGGTTCGACTATAAGGGCGAACCCAACTCGCTTTCGTGGCCGGCTGTCAGTTCGCAATTTGGTATCCTCGATGCATGTGGTTTTCCCAAAGATGTGTTCTATTATCTGAAAGCCAACTGGAGCAACGAACCTGTGCTTCACCTGCTTCCGCACTGGAACTGGCCAGGAAAAGAAGGAAAGGAGATCAGCGTTTGGGCGTACAGTAATTGTGACCAGGTCGAACTATTCCTCAATAATAAAAGCCTTGGACGTAAACCAATGCCGAACAACGGTCATATTGAATGGGCTGTAAAATACAAACCCGGAAAGTTGCTGGCAAAAGGCTACAAGAAAGGGAAAGAAGTGATGAGAACCGTTGTGGAAACAACCGGTGAAACAGAAGCCCTCCAGCTGATTGGCGATAAAACTTCTCTGAAAGCCAATGGCGAAGACGTGGTGGTTGTTACAGTGAAGGTCAACGATGCAAAAGGATTGACAGTACCCACAGCCGAGGAAAACATCACATTCGCGATTGAAGGACCGGGCAAAATCATTGGCGTTGGTAACGGAAACTCAGCCAGTCACGAACCCGATAAATTTATCGAAACCGTGAATTCGGGAGTCTCTCAGGTAGTCACTCCGGCTATTTCATGGAAGCGAAAAGCCTTCAACGGACTGGCGCAGGTTATCGTTCAAACGACAAAGCAGGCAGGTGAAATCACCATAACTGCAAAAGCTGGTGGATTGGAATCGGCTGCATTGAAAATCAATTCGAGTGCTTCAACCCCAAGACCCACAACAGAAGACGAAACGAAATAACAGTACGAACGACATCCGGTGAGCTCTGATATTCAGAGCCCACCGGATGCATTTAAACACAAACAAATCTTATGATGATTAAACACTTTACTATGAAAATATCTTTGTATCTCTTTCTGTTTTGTCTGATTACAACATCTGCTACTGTTGTCAATGGTCAAACAATTGTGATTGATGGATCTGCAGGAGGCAAACGTTTCGACGGCATCGGTGCAGTAAGTGGTGGTGGAGCTACCGCAGTATTACTCAAGGATTATCCCGAACCGCAACGCAGTCAGATATTGGATCTTGTCTACAAACCTAAGTTTGGTGCTTCGGTAAGTGCATTGCTGATAGAGATTCCCGGCGATGGTAATTCGACTCAGGGTTCGATGCCAAGTCACATGCACACCCGCGATGATCTCAATTATAGCCGTGGATATATGTGGTGGATTCTCAAAGAAGTCAAAAAACGAAATCCCAATATCTCGCTTGATGGCGCTGCATGGAGTGCTCCCGGCTGGGTTGGCAACGGCAACTTCTGGTCGCAGGATGCTGCGGACTATTACGTGAAATTTCTTCAGGGGCTTCGCAAAGAATATAGCTTAGAGTTTGATGCCATTGGTTGCCGCAATGAAAAAGGGGTAAACTACGATTTCGCCAAAATGCTTCGTAAAACACTCGATGCCAATGGTTTTGAAAAAGTCAAAATTCATGCCTTCGATAACTGGCCAGATAGCAAACTCAACTTTGTGAAGGACATGGTTACGGATGAAAAGCTCCGTGAGGCAGTGGACATTCTCGGTGCACATACGTTTGCAACGATGCCTGTATCAAAAGAAGTGCAGGACATCGCTGCCCGGATGAACAAACCCATTTGGAATACAGAGGAGCATGTTTATTTGAAAGGTTTTGATTGTGCGATTACTATCGTTCAGGCCTTCAATGATAATTATATCCGCAGTGGTGCTACCAAGATCGTAAACTGGTACGATATTGCGAGTGTTTACCCAACAGAGCCGTATTCAGAAGATCCTTCCATGCTCGTTGCCAATTCGCCTTGGAGCGGGAATTATCGCGTACGGGAAGCGTTGTGGGGGTACGCACATTATGGACAATTCACTCAGATCGGTTGGGAATATCTCAATGGCGGTTGTGCTAAACTGGCTGACGGTGGCAGCTTTGTGACTTTAAAATCACCGGATAATGAGTATAGTATCATCATTGAGACCAAGGGCGCAAAAGCCCCGCAGCAAATCAAATTTCAAGTTGGTGGAGGCTTATCTGCCAAAGACCTCTGTGTATGGCGTAGTAATGCAAAAGAGCAGTTTGTAGAACAGACCAGAATCAAGCCAGTAAATGGTGCTTTTACCATCACTCTCGATCCGCAGACTATTTATTCGCTATCCACCACCAGAGGTCAGAAGAAAGGCTCTTTCAAAAATATTCCTGCTCCCAAGCCATTTCCATTTCCTTACTGCGAAACGTTTGAGGAATATAGTTCGCCTCAGGCATGGGGCTGTCTGCCACACTATACTGCCGATATATATGGAGCTTTTGAGATTGTTGATAGACCGGACAATCAAGGGAAATGCATGCGTCAGATGGTTCAGATTCACCCAAATTCGTGGGGACCGGAGTGGCTGCCTTACACCATTCTTGGCGACGAGAAATGGAATGACTATGAGGTGAGCGCAGATGTTTTCTTAACCCCGGGTGATTCGGTTGGCGTTATGGGCCGGGTGAATGATGTGGGATCAGGTTTCGGCTTCATCCCAAAAGGTTACATACTGCAACTTGGGTACGATGGTCAATGCCGTTTGAGTGTGTTTCGAGGCAAAAAAGAAAAAAAGAAAGCTCAGGGCGATCTCGAACAACAAGCACTCATCAAGGCAGGTAAAGATGATAATCTAGGTGGTGAAAAGGTGCTCGATGCAATTCAGCTTTCAAACTTCACGTCTGGAAAATGGTACAACCTGAAACTGCGTTTCAAGGGTACCACCATTACCGGATTTGTAGATAACAAGCAAGTACTATCAGCAACTGACTCTCTTTATTCACAAGGGATGGCCGGACTGATGGCATTAGGCAATAAAAAAAGTTTGAGTGTGCCGTATTTCGACAACGTGGTAATTAATGAGCCAAATGCTAAAAATCCGGAAGCTACGGTTTTATCTAAAAAGGTGACACCTATCTATTAGCCGTTTTTTGGAATCTTTGAAACTTAGAGACTTATAAATTTAGAATCATGAAAAGAATTAGTGTGATTTTTGGACTTATGCTAGTGTGCTCATTCTGCTTGTTATCAAAAACAAACAGGGCGCTTGTTCCTACAAGCAGTACATCAGTAAAGCTTACGGGTGTAGTTTCTGATGCAGTGAATGGAATGTTGATTGATTCTGTAGTCGTTTCTGCAGGAATAATTACGACTCTTTCTGATGCGAAGGGTGCTTTCGTGCTTGAGATACCGAATTCAAATTCAGGAGTATCAAAAGAGTACACGTTGACTTTTACTAAACCCAACTTTGATGGTTTAAAAATGACCGTTTCAGCCAATCAAGTGAACCGCATTGCTGCTAAAATGAAGTCGCCTTATCCAATGCGCAACATACTTCATTTATTTGCTGATCCAACTATTCCGGACCAAGGACCAAAAGAGTCGCCCACCACTCCAAAATGTGCAAATGCTGATGTCGTTCCTGATCTCATTGGCGGACAGCTTAACCGTCATAGCTTTATCTATATTGGTGAAAATAACAGACGTATCTGTCTGGTAATTAATGGTAAACTGGCTTGGCACTATGATACTGAAGATTCATGGGAGGATGATGAAGTCTGGCTTTTATCAAACGGCAATATTCTTCACGCACACATGAAGTACATTGAAGAATTAACGCCAAAAAAAGAAGTTGTTTGGCGTTATGATAATCCTGCTGGCACAGAAATTCATACCTGTCAGCCGATTGGTACGGATAAGGTGCTTTTTCTTCAGAATCAAGGCAACGCATCTGTTGTTAAACTGTACAATAAAGTAACTGGAAAATATGAAATAGATAAAGAACTGAAGGAGCTGAGCGGTGGTGTGCATGTTCAATGCAGAAGATTGCGCATGACCAGCAAAGGTACTTTTGTTGCAGCTTCTTTAGGGACTCATACATTTTATGAATATGATAAAGATTTCAATTTGATTTGGTCGATGGATCCGGGTCCTATGTGGGGTGGAGTGCCTCTTAAAAATGGGAACTTTCTCATACAAAATGAAAATGATCTAAAATCTATTGAATTAAATAGAGAGGGTGATATTGTATCGAGTGTTTCTATTGCAGACATTCAATCGCAGTTGGATTCTCTGGTACCAGGATTGGGTAAAATAACCGGAACTCAAACCAGTGAGCGATTGTCAAATGGAAATACTGTGATTTTTACCAGGTATTGTGATGCCAAGATACCTCAGGCAATCGAAATCACTCCTGATAAAAAGGTTGTGTGGATCCTCCAAGATTGGAAGAATCTTGGCGATGGTTTATCTGCGCAATTCTTAGATGAACCAGGGTATCCTGAAGTTCCAGGGGATACAAATCACTAAATAGAAGGATAACGAAGTGTCCTGCCATTGATCCTATTGGTGAATCTAGCGGACCGGAAGGAAAAAGAGTCGCAAAGGGAGGTTCATACCGGACCGACGTCAACGGACACATGCGCATAGCCTACCATTACAAGTGGTCTCCTGAAAGTATTACCGGAGAAATAGGCTTCCGGTGTGTCGCCACAAAGAAATAAATGGCAAGAATATAGTACCTCTTCCCATCCGGAAGTCAAGGGTTGATTCTGTTGCTTGAGTCATTAAAAAGGGAAGAGGAACTACATAATCGTGAAGTCACTCACTTTGCGGAGATGTTACTTGCGCATTATTGTACTTAAATGTCACGTTTTCAAACTGACCGTGATTTACAATGCCGTACTTTTGTATCCACCAAAGGACGTATTTTAAATAGAACGAAGATGAAGAAGTTTGCATTGGCCTTCCTGTTTGTAAGTGTTATATTGTCAGGTAGCGTTATGGCTCAGCCTCCGATCCGGGTGGTCTGTGTCGGCAACAGTATTACCGAGGGAGTTGGCAATACAAGTGCGGCGAAAGCATGGCCCGCACAACTTGGCAATTTGCTTGGCAGTCGCTACACGGTGTTAAATTGCGGGGTCAGTGGTACTACAATGTTGAAAAACGGAAGTTATCCCTATTGGAGCACGTCAAGATTTACCGATGCCAAGACTAATAATCCTCAGATTCTTATTATCGCGCTTGGTACGAATGACGCCGGTACTTCCAACTGGGGACTGAAGGCTCAGTTTAAAACGGATTATCTTGCCATGATCACTGAGTTCAGAAAGCTGAACAAAAATCCTATTATCTATCTCTGTTTCCCTGCTAAAGTATTTTCAAATGCGACTCAGACGGCAAATATCCTGAATGAACTGATTCCTATCCTTAGAGAGATCAGCAAAGAAGAAAATACCTATCTCATCGATTTTTATACAGCGATGTTATTTAAAGGGTCATTGTATCCCGATGGATTGCATCCCAATGATGAAGGTGCTGCGTTGATGGCCAGTGCAGCCTATAAAGTCATCAATAAGAAACAGGTGATAGTACCTTATGTATCCGTCAATAATGAAGACTCGGTAGCAACTACCTCTCCATCTGTACAAGCAGGAGGAACATTGACTTTCAAACCTCAGCCGGATCTTGGCACATGGGCATGGAAAGGGCCAAATGCATTTTCATCCACCAATCGGGTGGTCACCCTCTCTGATATCCAACTGAAAAACGGTGGTGCTTACACTGCCATTTATACCGATACACTGGGTCTCAGAAGCGTGATGAACTTTATGGTCTCCATTGAAGGCTGTACCGCAGCTTCGATTACTTCGAATGTGCAAGTAAATAATGGCAATTGGATTACCTCAACGTCTGTGACGACCAATCCGGGAGGCTCGGTAGCCTTTGACCCGCGACCGACTACAGGTACCTGGTGCTGGACAGGCCCAAATGGTTTCTTCTCCAACTCAAGGACTTTCTCCCTGAACACGATCCTTCCCGAGCAGGCAGGTGACTATACCGCAACCTGTTATAATTCGACAGGATGTAAGAGTACCGCGACCATTACGGTTGCAGTGGAAGGAGAGGTAATCTGTCCAACGCTAGTACCTTACATGAATATTAACGCTACTTGGTCGCAAATAACTTCCGCTGTGATTAGTGACGGTGGTGGTGTCACTTTTGGTCCGCAACCGACCAATGGGGATTGGAGCTGGTCCGGACCGAACGGCTTTTCATCCAACAACAGAGAGGCTTCTGTCAGTAACTTCAGTGCTGCCAAAGCAGGCAAGTACATCGGTTTATTTACCAATGCACTAGGATGCAGAGACAGTTTGGTGTTCACATTAAATGCGGTCAATACAGCACTTGATCTTCCTGTGGATGATTCGGGCATGATATCCTATCCCAATCCGGCAACCGATAAAGTTACTTTCAAAAACGTCCCTGCCCACACTGCCATCACGGTTTGGGATGCCGCCGGACGCGCCGTGTTGCGTATGAATTCATCCGATGTAACTGAGGATGTTGATATACATGTGAACGGTTGGAAAAGCGGAGTGTATTACATCTCCCTGCTCAACGATGATTCGAAGACATTTAAGGTAATCAAGAAGTAAGAACCCTAGCTAACTACTTACAATGAGACATTCATTTTCTTTGTTCAAACTTTTGTATGCCGTTCTGCTTCTAGCAGTTACAACTTCCGCGCAGGCACAAATAGAAAACACAAGAGCCGATCAGGCTTATGACGGACACCAGAAAGCGTTTTTAGTAAAAGCCGTACAAAACGGACGTTCCAGAATATATTATGTGGATGGTCTGGCTACCAATCAACGCGGTAGAGCGTACTTCTTTGGTGAGGCTCTGGATATCCACAATGATGAGGATGTGTATCTTCGCACCTATGATCCGGCTGTCAAGATGCAAATAACCAAGCTTTTGAGTGACTTTGTTTACCAGGATAAAGCTGATTGGATGTGGGTAAACCTAGCCGACGATTTGGCTTGGGCGACACTGGCTTTCTTTAACGGATACGAATGTACCGGCAATATATCCCATTTGAATCAGGCATTATATGGATTCAATCTTATTTATGACAAACAATGGGACCCCGTGGAAGGTGGCATCTGGTATAGCCGTGATGATCAGGTGACATCAGGAAAGGGGCCTCTTGGTCTTTCTCCAAATGTGATAGCAGCCTGTTACGCTTATAAGTTTACGGGTGACGTCTCTTACCTGAATAAAGCCAAAGCAATATACCAATGGACACGTGCTCATCTGTGGGAACAATCTACCGGTGTAGTGTGGGGAAGTACGGATCCCAATAACGGGAATCCTAACGATATGCGTACCGCTGTTTTTAATAACGGTGCTTTTGGAGGTGCGGCAAACTTCTTGTACCAGCTGACCGGTGAACGTCATTACTTTGATGATGCGAAGAAAACTTTCGAACGCGTCATTACCAATATGACTTCTATCAACGGAGTGCTGACCGGTTCAAGAGGAGGTACTGAAAATGCTGAATACATACGATATCTGGGTGATTATGTCCGTCAGAATTATTTATGGAATACACGCTGCTCTTCAACGGATACCTATTACAGTTGGTTGAAGAAGAATGCGGATGCAGCATGGAATACCCGTCGCACTGACTACAATATCTCATGGAACTCATGGACACAGAATACCCCGACCGATAATACGCTCAGTTGTCAGGAGACATGCAGCAGTGTAGTTATTCAGCAGGTGACCCCGGTTGTTCAATCTATTCCGGATACCATAGAGGCAGAGGATTACAACTTTATGAGCGGCATCAGCCGTGATACATGTTTGGAAGGTGGTTCGGCTATACATTCAATGGAAGCGGGTGACTGGATAGAATATATCATACAAGTTCCATCCACTGGTTTTTACAAGATTACATACAGGGTATCCGGAACAAGCGAAGGTTCTGTTTCCATCCTTCAAAATGGAGATACGCTTACCACGACCTCTTTATCCGGCACAGGAGAATGGAAAGATGTTGTCACGACCGTTTCATTGACCAAAGGCGTACAATCCATCAAACTAATGTTTGATGCAGCCGGATGGAGCCTCAATAAATGGTCTGCGGCAAGTTGTGATCCCATTGTACCCTATATCTCAGTCAATGATGCAGCAGCAAAGAATATAAGTGTGGTGACAGTCGATGCGGGTGATACCCTTTTGTTCTCTCCGCAATCATCCGAAGGCACATGGAGTTGGAGCGGTCCGGAAGGGTTTTCCACAGACACAAGAGAGGTCAGCATACAGAATATTCAAATAATCCAGGGTGGCATTTATAAAGCAACTTGTATCGGACAAGATGGAAGTGTTCGTTTTCAAAACTTCATTGTTACAATCAATGATTCTCCACAAACCGAGATCATCCCGAATATTCGGATTAATTATGGTGAATGGCAACCATTAGACACCATTACTATGAACGCAGGAGGCGTACTAACCATTGCTCCAGAGCCGGCAGACGGTGTTTGGAGCTGGAAAGGTCCCAATCTGTTTACGTCAACGTCCCGATTGATCACCTTTAGTAATATAAATACCAAACAAGCCGGCAAGTACACTGCGACACATTATGCTACGAATGGCAGTAAAAGCACCCGTTCTTTTGTAATTATCCTTACCGGATCCGACCCATGCAGCAGCACCATTGAGCCGTATGTCACAGTCAACGGGGGAGGATGGCATTCAGCAAACTATGCAATTTTGAATATTGGTGGAAGTCTGACTGTTGGGCCACATCCATCGGATGGCACCTGGAAGTGGACCGGCCCCAATGGTTTCTCATCCAATAACAGAGAGTTTACTATCAGTAACTTTCAGGAAGCGCAGTCAGGCTATTACACCGCTACCTATAAAAACTCCGCCGGATATACAAGTACCGCTCAGTTTATCATAGGGGTGGATGGTTGTTCGCAAACGTCTATTCTGCCGGAGATCTTGATTGAAGGTGTTCCTGCCGATCGCCTGGATTCAATCACTGTGGCATCGGGAGCCAGTCTATCCATTACACCTCCCGCAGTGGAAGGTATATGGTCTCTTACCTTCCCTAATGGGTATGTTGCTTCGGATAAAAGAGAACTATCTTTTGACAAAATACTGAACAAAAAGGAAGGTACCTATACGTTTACCTATATAAATGAGACCGGATGTGTGAGTAAGCATTCCGTTACGATCGATGTAATCGGCGACGACTACTGCAGCACAACAATCATTCCTTATGTCAGTGTCAATGATGGTGTATGGGAACAATCTGCTGCTCCTTCTCTCAAATCTGGTGGCAAAGTATCTTTTGGACCCCAACCAAACATTAAGGGCACATGGCGATGGACCGGTCCGAATGGTTTTACTTCAGATACCAGAGAGTTTATATTAAGTAATGTTACAGTGAGCCAAGCCGGGATTTACACCGCAACACATAGGAATATTTCAGGAGGCACAAGTTACATGAATTTCACGGTAACAGTAGATGGTATCACAGGCTTTGATGTGATAGAAGAGGCGAATGCAGAACTCCGGGTTTATCCCAATCCGGCAACGGATCAGGTCACATTGACAGGTATATCCGCAAACACGACAATCACAGTATGGGACCTCTCCGGACATGTGTGGTCACGCACAAGTTTGTCTGACGTCACCGAAGCTGTTCAGATCAACGTGAGCAATTTGAAGAGCGGCATTTTCTTCATAACATTGCAAAACGATGATACAAAGACGTTTAAAGTAATCAAGAAATAAGTCATAGGGTCTTGGTTATGGTTAAGCCCATCCTTCGCTTCGCGCGTTGGATGGGTTCTTTTATTGGGGTAAGACATAAATAAACGATGTCATAATGATGAAACAAATAATGTTCGTACATTTGACGGTTTCCTTCACGTTATGACAATAAACATTCTCCAAAATTATAAACATCATGAAACAAAGTATGTTCTTTATTGCTGTATTCATCAGTCTTAATGTATCAATACAGGCGCAGACAACCCCATCAGGTTGTAAAGTGGATAATCGTATTCCTTTGGAAGGCGATGGCGGTTGGGATTACCTGGCGATAGACGATGCGACCAATACGGCATACGTTTCGCATAGCAGTATCGTTCAGGTTGTCAATCTGGCAGAAGGAAAATTAGTTGCAACAATTGCCGATCAGAAGGGCGTTCATGGCATTGCACTTGCCAAAGACCTGAACAAAGGCTTTATTAGCAATGGACAGGATTCTACTGTGACCGTTTTTGATCTGACTACTAACAAAGCTATCGCTAAGATACAGTGTACCGGACGTAATCCGGATGCTATTTTGTACGATCCCTATTCTCAGTTGGTTTTCACCTTTAATGGAAGATCAGCCAATTCCACGGTTATCGATGCAAAGACAAATCAAGTAAAAGCGACCATAGCCTTAGACGGCAAACCGGAATTTTCGCAATCAGACAAGAATGGGACTGTCTATGTAAATATCGAAGATAAAAGTATGATTAACGTCATTGACACCAAGACCTTGAAAGTTACCCAACATTGGTCGATAGCTCCGGGAGAAGAACCCAGCGGACTGGCTTTAGATAACGAAGATCATCTTCTATTCTCTGTTTGTGGCAACAAGATGATGATAGTTACCAATGCACAAACAGGAAAAGTAATTGCTAATCTTCCCATTGGCGACGGATGCGATGGCGTTGCTTTTGATCCGATATTGAAACGGGCATATAGCTCTAACGGAGAGGGAACGATGACAGTAGTTCAAAAAACAGCCAAGGATAAGTTTGTCGTATTGGAAAATATCACGACACAACCAAGTGCACGTACCATAGCTGTAAATGCTAAAACGCACCATCTCTATTTACCCGCAGCCGAATATAATCCGATACCAGAGTCATCAACAGGAAATCAGAGATCAAGAGCAAGCTTAAAAGCCGGGAGTTTTGTCTTGTTAGATGTAAAGACGACAAAATAATCGATTGTTTAGTAAGTATTAAAGAAACTGTCTTATACTGAAATAGGTAGACGCATTATAAACTAAATAAATAATGTGTCTACCTATTTCAGTATAAGACAGTCTTTTATCAAGAGCTCATAATTGATCTCATCGTATGTCAGACCCTCAACCTCTTCAAATGTGATATAATCAATCAAATCAAAATTGGTAGCTCCTTCTTTTGTAACCATCAGCCAATAGGAAGGCTTATTATCCGTGTTTAGCATTTGTTCTTTCCAGACAGCCACCCCCTTTTCCCTATTAATCAGATGAATAGTAAACACGTAGTTACCCTTGTCCTCAATTCCTTGATGGCAAGTAATGACATACATAGTATCAGACTTTCGTTCGATCGATTTAATAATACGAGGCAGTGGCCCATCCATATAGTTCTCAATGAATAAGCTATCTGAAATCATCTTGAACCCATAACTCATCCCATCCAGATAAGATTGCCCTTTATAGATATTAAGAGGTAGCCACTCTTTGGGCAGTCCCTGCAAATCATGTTTTACGAAAGGCTTCGAATACATCTTCTTAAGCGATTTATAATAGTGTTCATAGGCAGTCTTACCCCGTTTGAGATCCAGCTCAAAGGCGTTCATATATCTCTTATAGGACTCACTACTGTGATTTCTTTCTAAGTAGCAGGCATTCACACACGTATCATGATCCACTACATAGAGTTGCTTGTAAAAGAATAGTGTGTCATTCTTTACAAAAGGACCTTTCACGGGTTCCACAAAACGGTTTTGTCCGTGGTTGGCTTGGGTTGAGACTGTTAGAGTCAGAATGATGAGGAAGAGTATCTTTTTCATTGCATGTTAATTTGTGGAGGAAGTGGCGATGCTATTAAATGAACCTAATTTCATGGAAAGAGGATTCTTTTTCCGTAATGAATCTCTTTCAGTTTTTTGCTGAAATAGAATGCATTATCAGCGATCGATGTTACACTCTCCGGAATAGTAAGGGAAGTAAGATTACGACAAAAGCTAAAAGTGAGATCTTCAATCTTTGTAATGTTTCCCGGGATTGTCAAAGTAGTTAATCCGCAACCGGCGAAAGCACTCTTGCCAATAGTGATAACACTTTTAGGAATTGTAAGAGCATCAAGTTTTCGGGTGAAGTAGAAAGCATTGGCTCCGATAGAAGTTACGCTCTCAGGAATAGTAACTGATACGAGATCACATCCGGCAAAAGCAAAGTCGCCAATGGTAGTAACGCCCGAAGGAAGGATGTAGCTCGTTGCTTTGGCATTCGGATAACATACAATGGTATCTATGTTCTTTGTAAATAAGACCCCGTCTTCAGCAGAATAAAACAAATTCCCTTTTTCTACAACAAACTGAGTCAATGCCCTGCATCCACTAAAAGCTTCGTTGCCAATCACAGATACATTTTTCGGGATAAGTAATGATGTAAGAGCTGAACATCCCTCAAAAGCATATGAATGAAATGCAGTAACACTCTGCGGTATGGTGATAGAACGAATTTCGTTACAAGCGAAGAAAGCTTCACTTCCAATGATAGTCACCATATATTGTTTTCCTTCATAATCCACCTTTTCAGGAATGACAACATCTCCGGCTATCGGACGAGGAGGCTCTTCCGGCTTCTTTACAGAAGAATCAGCTGTAACGCTCGCACTCATTCTGCCATTATCAACGTGTAAAGAACGATAGTCATCGTTTCGCATGATTACTGTTACAGACTTAGCATCCGGATTGATACTATACCGCAAATTGTTGCTCCAGAAATCGGTAGCTTGCACCGCAAAGGCGATCAGGAGACTTGCAGAGAGGACTATCAGCTTTTTCATGTTAGTTGTATTTGATTCACCGTTTCTTACATTGTTACTTTGAAAGCCTGATATTATTATTCTTCCTGTATATTCTTAAATCCTGTCCAGCGAGGTGCCTGCATATAAGCGGATTTACTCCCTTTAGGCACGTACAGAATGCAATCTTTTGCTATGCTATCAAATGAAGTTAATTCCATGGAAGGAGGTGTTGCTTTGCGGATATGAATTTCTTTTAGTTTTTCGCATAAAGAGAATGTATTTTTACCGATTGAAGTGACACTCTCAGGAATAGTAACGGAAGTAAGATTGTAACAAGCGAAAAAAGCGTTATCTTCAATCTTTGTAAAGCTTTCAGGAATTGTCAAAGTAGTTAATCCGCACCAGACAAAAGCGCGGTCACTAATAATTCTAACACTTTTAGGTATCGTAAGAGCATCAAGCTTTGGGGTGTAGAGGAAAGCGGCGGTTCCGATAGAAGTGACACTCTCAGGAATGGTCAAAGAGATAAGATCATTGCATTCGGCAAAAGCAAAGTCACCAATGGTAGTCACACCCGAAGGAATGGTATAGCTCTTCGCTTTTTCCCTTGGATAAGCAATCAGGACTGATTTAGACTTGGAAAACAAGACTCCGTCTTCAGCGGAATAATAGTCATTCCCTTTTTCTACAACAAACTGATTCATTGCCTTGCACCCTCTTAAAGCTTCGTATTCAATTTTAGTCACACTTTTTGGGATAATCAATGACGTAAGAGCAGAACACCACCTAAAAGCAGATGAATCAATAACAGTAACACTCTGTGGCATGGTGATAGAAAGAATTTCTCCGCATCCGGAGAAAGCGTCACATCCAATGATCGTCACTTTATATTGTTTTCCTTCATAGTCCACCTTTTCGGGAATGACAACATTTCCGGCAATCGGATGAAGAGGTTTCTCAATGAGCTTCAATCTAGAAGAATCGGTTGAACCAGCGATTCTTCTCATGTCTGTATCTACAAAAGGAGTAGTGGTTTTATCGTTTCGCATTGTTACTGTTACAGACTTAGCATCCGGATTGATACTATACCGCAAATTGTTGCTCCAGAAATCAGTAGCTTGCACCGCAAAGGCGATCA
>DATCIB010000016.1:0-10128 GCA_036508045.1 Bacteroidales bacterium | reverse complement strand
AGATGGTGCGTGAGATTGTGAAGCATGTGAAAGAGGATCACTCCAACCGTTCCATCACCATTGAGGAGAAAATGGAAGAAGTAAAAGCTTCCAAAGAAGAGAAAGGTACGAAGAAGAAAACCGGCAGCAGTCGTGCAACCGATGTAACAAGCACGGAGAAAAAGCGCAATGAAAAGAAAGATGCAGAGAAACCTTCTGCCGGAGCTGTTCATCCAAAAGCTGCTGTCGCCGTACATGAAGGTCTTTACACGCCTGCTGAGAAGGAAGATATGAACTCAGCAAGAAAAGCTGCGACTACAACGAGTGAAAAAGCTCCAAACTCACATGCTCCGCAAGTCAGCAATGCCACTGCCAACACCCATGCTATAAATACAGGAAAGGCTTCAGATGCAACCAATAGCTCCAATGCGACAGCCGCAGGAAGAATCGGCGATTTGTTTGCGCCCCTCACCTCTCCTGCTACTGCACCTTCTGCCAATCCGGTATCTACAGCACCCGAAGAGCACCCGGTAGCTGCTACATCAACACCTTTAACGCCTCCAACTCCTGCGCCAGCAGTGAAGGTCGGCGACCGCTGTCCGCTGTGTGGAAAGGGAACGATGCTTCGTGGTAATGCCGCGTTGGGATGCTCGGAATGGAAAAGTGGATGTTCGTTTCGCGCACCCTTGAATGACTTATAATCCGATAGGACTCAGAGAATCACTGCCAACTGATATCAGCGTCAGAACATCCTGTCGCTAGCGTCGTTGCGCTGCAGGCAAAGTCTCGTTGCGCTGCAGCTATAATGCCGTTTCGCTGCAGTGAAACGAGAAACGGATGCCTATGCGCAGATTCAGACTATAGGATGAAATAATCGATGGATCATGTAGTTTCATAAAGAGAAGATGATTGACGGATACGTATGTTCAATGTTCAATGCTCAATGATCGCTCACCATCCACGCTTTAAACTCCACCGCTTTATTTTTGCTGATATAAATCCGCTCAGGCGTTTCGATGTCGAGAGTGATAAGCAGGCGGCTATCAAACCATACCGTTATATTTGTTACACTGTCACGGGCAATGATAAATTGTTTGTTGGCACGGATAAACTCGGAAGGGTTCAGCGTAGCAATGATTTGCTCCAGCGTCTTGGAATAGGAATAGTAATTTCCATCTTTCATGTAAATGCGCGTGCTCTTGTCCGTGGTATAAAAGCAAGAGACATCTCTCAAGTTAATCGGGAGCAATTTGTCTTTGGCAGGTATCAGGAGTTTGTCCTTGTATCTGGGGGCTGGCGAGAGTTGTGATAAATGAGCAAGGTATTGCAAGATGTCCGTCCGCGACCATTTATTGAACTTTTTGAGGGCACGTTCCAGCTCTTCCGCTTTGATAGGTTTAAGAAGATAGTCTATGCTGTTTACTTTGAAGGCTTCAATGGCATACTCATCATAAGCTGTCGTAAAGATAATAGGTATTTCCACCTTCATACGTTCAAAAACGGAAAATGCCGACCCATCCGATAAATGAATGTCCATCAGAATGAGATCCGGCTGTGGATTATTCTTTAACCATTCGACAGTCTGGCTGATGCTTTCTGTATTTCCGACCACTTCTACATCCGGAGCAATGCCGGCGAGAATGTCCACCAGATTGTCATAGGCGACAGTTTCATCTTCTACGATCAGCGTTCTCATCTTTTTTGACTTTTCAGAGGTAAATAAACACGGTATATTTCCCCGTCATCTTCGATGCGTATCTGTTCGTTCATCAGAAGCGAGAAACGGTTTTCAAGGTTTCTGAGTCCCGTACCATTCGTTGCCGGAGGAGATATCTTTGGGTAAATAGGATTGGATACGACCAGTTCCATCGAGTCGTTCAGACGGATGGTGACCACCATCTTATGCAGACTGTCTATCATATTATGCACCACCACATTGTCGATAAGAGGAAGCAGGGAAAGTACCGGGATTCTGAGGTTCATCTTCTCCTCCTCTACCTCTATGTCAAAGACCAGTTTGTTAGCAAACCGCACTTCCATCATATAGCGAAAGGCTTGCACAAACTCCAGTTCTTCTTTCAGAGTGACGAGTCCTTTTTTATCACTTTGCAGGATATAACGAAACACATCCGACAGTTTATTCACATACTCAAGTGTAATCTCATTGTTCTTTTTCCGTATCAGAGCCGTAAGTCCGTTCAGGGAATTAAAGAAGAAGTGAGGATTTATCTGATTGGCTAGTGCATTACAGCGGCTTTCCAGATTTTCAATCATTAACTGTTCAATCTCCTGTTCTTTCTTCCTCTGTATGGAATAGAGAAAAGAGACATGCCCGATGAACGTACAGACGATACATACTACCAGAAACTGGAAAAGCAAAACACTTGTAAAACAATCAGCCCTGCTGCAGCAGAAATTAGAGATTCCTACATAGATGAAGTAGGCAACCGCCGTAACGAGGATATTGTACAGGAAACGTTTTTGGATGGAAAGAAGCTTCATCTTTTGCAGATTGCTTTTTAGTAATATCCATATCAGCACTGTAAAGAAGAGATACCTGAAGACGAAGAACTGTATGTGAGGTGTCCGTGCAGCTTCATCCAGGAAACTCAGTTCCCACCAAAAACAGGCAATGTTGGGATAAACAACAAAAACCGCACTAAGCAAACTGATTAACAAGAGTTTGAATGAGCTGTATTTATCTAATAGGTTCATAGATTGACTTTTTGCAAAATTAAAACATTTATTCCGGATGCAGGAATCAGGACGGTTATTTATTACTGCGAACGATGAATCAGACCACTTCTGTAAAGCGATGAGTCGGATTGGGACGTCCCGGTTGCAAATATCTCCAGGCGATCATGTCTGTTACATATTTACCGGCGGTCAAAGAGTCAAGCGTCTGCCTTACAATATTGTCCAGAACTTCAGGAGATGATTCCACGCGAGCATTAATGATCAGTTTGATTTCGCCGCTTTGTCCGGCTGAACTGCGTAAAGTAAGCGTGCTGACCGGACCGGTAATATTTCCCACTACAAACTTTTTGCCGTTTTCACAGATTACTTTCACATGTCCTACCGAATGGTTTCCCTTCTCAAATTCTGCGGAAAGGTTTGTGAGAAAAGTACGGGTGAAGGCATCCCAATCGGTATTTTCTCCCTGCAGAAATACAATACCGTTCAGCCATCCCAGCACAGCTTCTCCATTGGCATAGATGTCGTAATCCATCTTTATGATTTTGTTTCCGGCATCGCGACGGGAAGTAGCTTCCTCCAGCCAATGATCTATACCTACACCTGTCAACGCACTTATGGCTATTATTGTTGCTGTGGGAAATAGTTCTGCTGTTTTTCGTTTCAACTCTTCCAGTACATCCGCATGCAACAGATCGGTCTTATTGATCAGGATGATATCGCTTTCTTCCAGTTGCTTCCGACAGATATACGCAGAATCAGGATGCAAACCGGCATTGCCGCCACGGACAATGGAGTCGAGACGGCAAGGGTCGGCCAGCACAGAAAGGGGAGCTATTTGAAGTTCGCGGTTCCAGTATTGTTTTAGTGGTTGCATCAGGGTAGCCGACAGATCCGCGCAGCTACCTACCGGTTCAGCAATGATTACGTCAGCTTCCACTTCAGTGCACATCTTCCTGATGGCATCCATAAACCCGTTGAAGTTACAACAGAAACAACTACCACTCACCTCGGCTACATGCAGATTATTAAGAGTCAGAAACTTGCTATCCACTAGTTCGGGCGCCTGGTCATTTGTTATAAGACCTACCCGAAGGCCCTGTTTCATCAATCTTTGAGCAGCTTCCCAAAGCAGAGTCGTTTTTCCGGCTCCCAAGAAGCCACCGGCAAGGATCAGTTTTGTTGTTTTCATTTTATCTGACAATTACGCTCCCTATCTTCTGATTTATTTAATTTTATAAGCCATCAGCGCATTGCCGTGGCGGATGTAAAACACTCCGTTCTTAATGACCGGATGTGCCCAATGAGGTCCTTCACCATTTTTGATCGTAAATTCGCTGACAACATTGAACTTTACAGGATCGGGCTTCACCAAGCCTACCGTTCCACGACGATCGTCATAACAATACAACATATTATCGGCAGTGATAATTGCACCTTTCCCTTTGCCGTTCCACGGGTTCTCAAAGAGTGTTTTACCAGTGTTCCAGTCGACAGCAACCCAATTTCCCTGATTGTTGTTAATCCAGTTGGATCCGTAGACAACACCGTTAAGCAAGACAAATCCTCCGTGATGATTATCAAAATCACTGTTGCTCCATGCGAGGGTTACACCAGATGCATCAGCATTCAATTGCAACATATAGGCACCTACGTCATAGCCAAAAGAAAAAAGGAGTCGGCCCTTTTCGAAAAGAGGTGTATTAGTCGCTACATGATCTTTTCCTTCTGCTTTGCTGCCCCAGTCACTAAATGTCCAAACAATGTTGCCGGTCTCAGGATGAATAGCTATCACCTTCTTTCCAACCACTGCAATGATCAACTTCTTCCCATTATGGGTAATCAGGAGCGGCGAAATGTAGGTGCTCTGCTCACCCAATGGTTTGCTTTTCCAAACTGTATTGCCTGTTTCAGCATCCAGGGCAACCATCGTCGTCTCATCTCCTCCGGGGGTGAATATGACTTTATTGTCGAAGACCAAAGGGGATTCACAGGTACCCCAGTAACCAGTCTTCCTTTTAAATGTAGTTCCCCCATCTATTTTCCAGAGGATATCACCCTTTTCGAGACTGATACATACTACTTCTCCCGAACCACTGATCACATACGCTTTATTTCCAACAATCGTCGGAGTGGTACGCGTTTCAGGATAGCTCTTCTCCCAAGGCGAACCGTACACAATTTCGTAAACCTTTTTTCCATCCAAGGTATAAGAAGAGAAAATCTCTTTATTTTCCTCCACGTTCATACCTGTTATATAAAGTCGATCTTTTACAATTACGGGACTTGAATATCCCTTTCCGGCATCTAGTGTTTCCCACAGGAGTGCAGGTCCTCCTTCCGGCCAGGAGGTAAGCAGTCCGGTTTCTTTATAGGTTCCATTACGGTCTGGGCCTCTGAAACCGTTGGTCGATTGAGCCATCGCTTCAACCGTCACCATGCACGCCAGGGCTACTCCCAAATAACAAAGCTTCTTTTTGTTTTCTCTTGTTCTCATACTGTTCTATTTGTTATACATATTAAATTCAATTATTTACACACTGTTCATAGATTGCGAGCAACTTGTCCGCCAGCACCTGGTCGTTATAGCGTGTGGCTGATAATTCCATGGCTTTCCCTTCACACCGGGCGAACAACTCTTTATTGGTTAAAAGTTTTTCCAATGCTTCTGCCAAAGCATCGGGAGTATTCGGTTCGTAGAGAATGCCGGCCTCTCCAACAATCTCCGGAAACGAACCGGTAGCCGGTTCGACAGCCGGTCGTCCGGCGGCAAATGCTTCACAGAGATATAGTCCGACTCCTTCCTCGAAAGTGATGGGTACGGACAAGAGGGTGATGGTACTGAAAAACCGGGCATGATCTTCCAGACTATACGTTTCACTAATCTCTACTTCTTCCCTGTAAGGTGAAAGCATCTTCTTAATCTCTTTTAGAAATTGCTTATCCTTTCCGGTATAGCCACCGGCAATTTTCAGTCTGAGGTTTGGAATGGTACCCTTTTCTTTTAGTTTGACAAAAGCTTTAACTAAGATATCAAGGCCATTATCACGGTTCATCCGGTAGAAGAATCCAATCACCGGATCTTTTGGCAAACTATCAGCAGTATATTTGAACCTGTCTATACCGGGATAGATAACTTCCACTTCAGTTATCTGAGGAATCCGTTGTCTGAGCACCTCTTTATAAAACTGGCTGGTCGTGATAAAACGGTCAATATAGTGACTATTTTCCATGATTCCCTGCCACGCGGCCAAAGCATCCTGTTCCTTCAATTGATCCAGCCAGACTTCTTCATCTTGAACAGAACAGACTATGGGAATATTCAGTTGCCGACGAAGCATCCTTGCGATTCCAATCAATAAGGAATTGGAAAGATGAATGATATCGGGCTTCTCCTGTTCTTTTATCCAATCTATCATCCGGGTAATCTGATCTTGAAATACTTTACCTTCACCGGTAATCATGGATAATGTCATTGCTTCCGTTCCTTCGGCTGAGGTGGTACCAGACATAGAAGAGGCAATATTGAGCATCGCATCCGATGCGGTAAAACGTTCCAACCATTTCGGCATCTTTCTATTGCTAAAAAACCGATGCGCAGTATAGAAGGTAGTAGCTGGAAAGAATAAAGGAGTATCAGCCTGAAACGACTGATGTTTAAGTGGAAGGTAGATCGGCATGATTGTAATATCCTGACCCGCTTTGCGTAATGCTGATGCATGAAGATTATCACGGAAACAATTGCCGCAATAGAACGAATCACCTGAACCCGGTACGATAAAAAGTATTCTCATAACGACAACCGCTTTGAGTTTTCAACTTCCTGCTTCACTGATTTCCGCACAAATACCAGCACACATAGTACAAAGAATATCATAAAGAGCAAAGCCAGCAGCCATATCCATATCCCTGCATTCATAAAGCTACTCATCACTCCTATCAATGCACTTAGTACACCTGTTGCAATGGCAGCTATCGGTACAATCAAGTTTTCCTTGAAAAGGAGTTGTTCTATTTTGTGATCGGTAAAGCCTAAAATACGGTACATCTCTATTTCCCTGCGTCGCATGGAGAGGTTTTTACGGATCACGATAATGAAACTCATTATACCCAATAACAATCCCAAACCTCCCAGAGTCAAAAATATAGTCAGATAAGTATCTGTCACGGTATTGAATTGTCTGAGCCGGTCATTTGTTGTGGAAACCCTAACGCCATATTCATTCAAGGCTTGCGAAAGAAGCGTTTTTACCTCTTCTTTGTCCGGTTCATCCGTTTTAAGCAGGAATACTTCGCTGCCGGTAGTTTCTTTCCATATCTCCCCAAACAGGCCACGGTCAATCAGAATATTTCCCTGAAAGATGGAATTAGATAACGTTCCGACAAGCTGTAGCGCCACTCTTTGTCCTTTATCGCCTTCATAAAAAAGGGTATCTCCCAAAGTAAGTCCCAGTCCCCAGGTAAGAACAGTGGCATCTACCAAAGCCGGATAAACGGTATCGTTACGCAACTTCATCCGGTCAAAAAAGGCTTTCCGATCTGTCGGATACAAACTCTGTTCAATCTGAAAATCACTTCCGGACAAATCATTCATGTCAACTCCCAGAACAGTTGAGGTCGTTACTTTATTGAGATTCAGGCAACTTGCATCATCCGCACTATAACGTAGGCATTGAAGTATTTTCGTATCTGCGGGCAGGTCCTTGAGTGATAGTTTTTCCCTTCCCTCTGGTGTTGCCAGCGAGTGATAGATGGGCACAGTACTTTCACACCAGAGAGTGTATCCTCCCGTTCCGGTGCGAAGCTGCGAACTGTCGGCAAACCCTTTACGGTTGAGTCCGACAGAAAAGACAATAAAAACGCCGGTTGCCAGAGCCAGGAAGGATAAAAGAGCCTGTTTCTTGCCGGAGTATAAGGTAGCCCATATCAGTTTAGAGGTATTGAACTTATCCGGACAAACCGAAGCATTCCTGATAATAAGGAAATCGCCCCACAAGGCAGCCGCTCCTATCAGAACAACTCCTGCTACTACAAAGAGAGTTACCGAATGCATAAGAAGTAAATTGGCAGCTAACAGACCAAGCACCAAGATGCCGGAAAGTACAACCAGCCACTTTCTCGTAGGATATGCAATCTTCTTTCGTCCTGAGATTAACTTTCTTTCTTTCAACGCACGTACAATCGCCAGACGGAGTACAAATAAAGAAATGCCGATGCCCACAAACAGACCGATAAGAATCGTTGTAAGTGACGGATAAATGCTAAAACCATCAGTTTGGGTAGCACCTTTCCACACATTTCCAAGCAGCCACATCACCAGACCTGTATATACTAATCCGGCAACGACTCCTATCACTGAAGCAATCAATACAACCGGTGAGAGTTCGCTCCAAAACATCCTGACAATACGTTTCTGAGTATATCCCAACGCCTTGAGCAGGTTTATTTCCTGTTGTCGTTGATACAGCATTTCCGATAAAGGAATTAGCATCAGTAAGATCGCTGAGACAATAATAAAGAAAGCCAATGACAGAAATAGACTGGAAAAGTCCACACCGTTCTTTGCGGCAAACAGACCTGCTTCACGGGGGTGAATCAGTTGAATACCAAACATCTCCGGACGAAGTTGCGACAGGTTGGGCTCTGCATCGTCCAGTCGAATGGCTGTGGCACTTCCATACGCATTACTCCAATCGCCAGCCACCGCATCATAGGCGATTATTGCCTTGGGAGTACTGCGGTAGAGTTTCCAATAATTTTCGTCCTCATTAGTAATCAGATCCATCTGAATCGGAAGGTCGCTGTCCCAATCTGTACAGCGTTCTACATCGGAAAGGCCTGGAAAATCAGCACTCAGGGTACTGTCTTCCTGCAGTTCGGATAAAGGAACAATTTGTCGTACCCGCAATCGTACTGTATCCGTAACGAGCATCTTTAATTGCTGAGAAGTAAAATAGGTAATTTGTATCGTATCGCCGATGGATGCCCGCAGACGACGGGCCGAATAATCGGAAAGGATAATCTCATCCTTCTTCAGAGTTACTCCTTTATAACGGTCCATCGCAACAACGAAAGAGTAAGGGATGGACGTTTTATCTTTCTCTATCGAATTGGCCAGATAAGAGAAGAGGCGGTTTGGCTGCCGGTTATTCTGACAGATTGTTTGCGCCACTTCTTGCTGAAGAAAGAGACGGTCGGAAGTGATTTCCGTAACTTCGTTCTTCTTACTGACCTTTAATCCGGAAGAGGTATAATCCCACACTTTTGATAGGTCGGAGAGAGACACTTGCTTATCAACAAGTATCAGGTTCACTTTTCCATTTACGTTCAGCACTTCAGCCAGGTTCTGGCGGTTTACGAAAATATTGAAGGGAATAATCTGTTCGTTTCTCATGCTGATATTGCCACCCTCTTCAACTTTCACTATTCCACTATAGGAAAGGCGCAGACTGGAGGTATAGTTTTCGGTTACGAACAAAGATCCTGAAGGGACCAAACCTGTAGCAGGTAACCGGAGCACAATATCATTCGGACCTTCCAATTTCATTTCTGCTGCCAATGCCGGATTCATCTTCACCGAATCTTTGGGAACTGATCCGTCGTCCACTCCCCAAACAAACACCGGAATCAACTTCTTTCCCTGAGAGACAAAGCCATTGGTTAACAAGACACCTCTTGCTGATGTTTCTAGCAAGGGTGACTTCAGTATACTCTCGGAAATAAAGGAGTTGCGTGAGAAAATAACCGTTTCCGTATTACCCAAACGCTCCTCCACTTGTCTGACAAGTGTCATACGAACGGAATCTCCTACCACCAAGCTACCGACAATGACGGCAACTGTGATAAGGGACGCAATCGCTATCAGTTTGTAATAACGACTGTAATAGCTTATATTCTTACGTGTCAGACTTTTAATATTCATTTCAAGAGTCCTTCTTTTAATGTGAGTATCCTGTGGGCTACAGAAGACGTTTCGTCTGAGTGCGTCACCATCACGATAGTCGTCTGCAAACTCTTATTAATCTCGGAAAGCAAAGTTGCGATGTTCCAGGCATTCTCGGCATCTAATTGTCCGGTCGGTTCGTCAGCCAGGAGCAACAATGGCTTCCTGATTAATGCGCGGCAAACAGCCACGCGGCTTGCTTCTCCACCGGATAAAGTTGCCGGATATTGCTGAGCTACCCCAGAGATGCGTGTCAGATCCATTAATCGACGTGCATATTCCATCTCAGCCTCTCCTACCTTAGAAGAATATGCCAATACTGGCAGTAATATATTTTCCAAGGCGGTATACTGTGGCATCAGCCGATGATCCTGAAAGATAAAACCAATCTGTTTATTGCGTACCGAAGAAAGATCAACTCCCGGAGTTGTTATTTCGGCATCATCCAACAAATAGCTTCCTCCATCAGGTTGAATCAATGTTCCCAAGATAGAAAGAAGTGTTGTTTTACC
>DATCIB010000015.1:0-8299 GCA_036508045.1 Bacteroidales bacterium | reverse complement strand
TAAGAAGATTCTTTTTGATGGTTCTGTGACTGAAACATATAAGTTGAAAGATCGTGGTACCTGTGCTAGAATCGGGCTTAAAGATAAGGAGTATTCGGCTGAATGGGTGGTTGTGGATAGTGTGTTGTATCTGAGTGATGTGTCCTTTTTGTATGCCGTGGGAAAGAAAAAGGTGATACCCAAAATGGTGAATGGTAAGATGGACTTTGAGCTGATTGATTGTGTGATCAGTGATAAAAACTATAAAATGCTAGAGGTATTGACTGATACTAAGTTCATCGGAAAGAAGCTTCTTGTTTACTCCAATGTTCCTGTGAGCCGTTTTGGTTTGATGCCTGCTGTATGGGTAAATGGTGTCATAAACATCAAACGGGTGATTGATCCTTTGCAGGAAACTCTTGAAGAGTGGGAGAAGGTGCCATATAACCAGCTAACATTTAAATCGGGTAGATTGATAGACGTGGAAGTTGTAAAATAAAATTCTGTTAGAGTAAGGATAATTATCCTCTATGTTAAAAGGCAGAGGAAAGAGTGGTATCTTTCAGATGCCTTTTGCAATTTAGTGAAAATGAGTTACCTTTGCCCTCAAATAGAGATTACTGATGAAAACAAACACGAAGGACACGTTGGCTTTTCTTGTGGGTAAGCAGATGAAACCACGGATAGAGATGTTTAGAATGCTTTTGGCATCGGGTATGGTCATGCTTCCTTTCGCTTCCGGTCAAGCCGGTAAACAGGATTCCAAACCGAAGGCTCCTAATGTGGTTTTTATCCTTGCGGATGATTTGGGTATCGGTGACCTTGGGTGTTATGGACAAGAAAGAATCCTTACACCGGGTATCGACGAACTGGCGAAGAACGGGATGAAGTTTACGCAACACTATTCCGGTTCTACAGTGAGTGCTCCGTCACGTTGCTCCTTATTGACAGGTAAGCATACCGGCCATTCTTTTATACGAGGGAATATAGGATATCAAGCAGATGATGGCCGTAAGTATGATTTGAACTTAGCTGCCGCAGAGGTGACTCTTGGAGAAGTGTTTAAAGAAAAGAATTATATCACTGCCTGTGTTGGTAAGTGGGGACTGGGAGGTCCTTCGGCTGAGGGTCATCCGAACAAACAGGGGTTTGATTATTTCTTTGGCTATCTTGGGCAAGCAAATGCACACCGGTATTATCCGGATCAGTTGTTTGAAAATAATACCCCGGTACTGTTAAATAAGAAAGTCTATTCGCATGATCTGATCATGGAGAAGGCGCTGGACTTTATCGATAAGAATTCCGATTCCCCTTTCTTTCTATATCTCACACCTACTATTCCTCATGCCGACTTGATTGTACCCAATAATGAGTTGTTTGAGTATGACGGGAAGTTTCAGGAAGTGCCTTATCTTGGTGGGGGATATACCGCTCAGGATAAACCGAGAGCTACTTTTGCCGCTATGGTTTCGCGCTTGGACAGAGATGTGAAACGGGTCGTGGAGATGCTCAAGAAGAAAGGTGTGCTGGAGAATACAATTATTATTTTTACATCTGATAATGGTACGCACAAAGAGGGTGGACATGATCCGGCTTATTTTGACAGCAACGGTCCGTTCAGAGGTACGAAGCGTGATTTGTACGAAGGGGGTATCCGTACGCCGTTTATTGTGCAGTGGCCTTCCGTGATAGCTCCTGGTTCGGTGTCGTATCAGGTGTCTGCCTTTTGGGATTTCATGCCGACGATGTGCGAACTTATTCATACTCCGGTGCCTGCTCATACGGATGGCATTTCCTATCTGCCGACATTGACCGGCAAAGGCAAACAGAAGCAGCATGAGTATCTGTACTTTGAATTTCACGAAGAGGGTGGCAAACAGGCTGTGATCAAGGATCGCTGGAAATTGCTGCATCTGCAAGTGAATAATCCGAAGAAGGAATACTATGAATTGTACAATCTGGCGACCGATCCTTCTGAGATTGCAAATGTGATTGATCAGTATCCAAAGCAGGTGAAGGAGTTGAAGAAGATCATGTCAGAGGCACGAGTGACAAACAACAACTGGAAGTTTAATTTTGAAAAATAAGAGTATGAATACGATAACGTATAAAACGACAAAAGAGTTTACCTCGAAAGAGTTAGAGGAACTGTTTCTTTCTGTGGAATGGTCTTCGGGTGCCTATCCGGATAAACTGGTGCTGGCAATGAGAAACTATGGGAGTGTTTTTACAGCATGGGACGGCGACAAACTGGTGGGTCTGATAAGTACTATGGATGATGGTGTTATGACGGCATACATTCACTATGTGCTGGTCAATCCGGCCTATCAGGGTTTGGGTATTGGCCGCGAACTGATGCGCCTCACTACGGATCTGTACAAAGACTATCTTCGGATTCTTCTTGTTTCCTATCAACATTCGATGGATTTTTACAAGAGTTTTGGCTTCAAAGAAGGGGGAGATGATCATGTGACTATGTATCTTACTTCTTTATGGACCTAATAACAAGAAGTAATGTGAAGATATATGTCAGCAGGAAAGATTGAGGAAGAAAAGAATTTATTAGCTGTTATGGTTAGTATCTATTGCCGGAAGAAAGAGAAGAATCCGGTGATTTGTGCTGATTGCAGGGAACTTATTGAATATGCTCAGGCACGTTTGGATCATTGCCCTTTCGGTGAAGCAAAGCCGGCATGTAAGAAATGTTCCATTCATTGTTATAAACCTGAGATGAAAGAGCGTGTTAAGACGGTGATGCGCTATGCAGGTCCGCGGATGTTTTTACTCTTCCCAAGAAAGGCGTTGATGCATTATCTTTGCATAACTTGTTGCTTTCAATCCCGAAAGGTCAAATAGGAATTGTACTATTACCCGGTGAACAAAGCGACCATACGAAGAGATAAATATTATCTCTCCATTGTTCTAATACACCGATTTTGAATAATCTGTTACCGTCAAAAAAAGCGACCTGAAAAGGGCTGATTTTCATCAAGATGTTTTTGTAAATTCATCAGGTTGTTTTTGTCCGGCGATGCCTATGCGTGAAAGATTTCATCAGGACGAAATTCTTCACGCATACGTACGCATTTTCAGAATGTATAACTCTTTATTTATCAGTGATATAGAAAAGAGAAAAATCTTCCAAAGTGACTGATTTTTCTCTTTTGACTCCAAACTCAGTAGGATTTGTCTCTCTTTTATTTCAAAGCAAATTGTTCTAATACACCGATTTCACTCTGATGAGAAGTTTTGAGAATAGATAAATATATTTATTCTGTTGTCCATTTGATAGTCTGGATCTATAAACTTCACGACTTCACGACGATTATATGAAGCTTTTATCTCAGAATTTTAGGTATAAAACGACCGTTGTCATGGGGGGAACTTTCAGACTCTCTCCTTTGATCAATTCTTTGTTATTGGAAAGGTTGAATACCTGACTGGCTTTTGGTATTGAAAGGGTGAAGCTCTGATCTTTACTGCTGTTCATTCCGATCACATAATTGCCATACTGCATCCGGTAGAATAATGCTTTTCCGGCATATACGTTCTCGTCACCAACTTTGTAATTCACTCCTTCGGGGATGCGCGCTATGGGAAGTATTTCACCGGCATAAGCCGAGTTCACGCCTTTGTACCACTCTCTGGCGCCGTTGAAACCCATGTTTACCCAGTCAGGACGGGTATAGCGCAGCCCGCTGTCGTCGATAATTGTTTCGATGCAGATGTTTGCAACGTGCTCCGTGGTTGGAGTGATGTAATGTACTTTTGCCAGGTTGTTGACGGCAAAACGGGCACGCCAGTAGAGAGATGCGTACAGGATTTCGGAGCCATTCTTTACTGCTACCACGCCGTCTTCTTCATCACTGAATACCATATCGGGACTCTCTGTGGCCATCGGCATTTTGTAGTTGCTCTGTGGTTGTGCGAGCACGGTTTCATATTGCGTGGGAATATACAGCAAGGATTTTGATACCCGAATGCCATTCTCTTTCATCTTTTCTTCCACGCAGGCAAAGAACTGATTATCACGAAACATCTGCTGTGCCATGCCTAATGCACGTGGGTCCAGAGTCATGGATGCGGTCATCAATGGAGTTGCATCCCAGCCCATACCACGATCTCCATAAACGATATCACCGGGGTAATGTCCTCCATCACGCCATCCCACCACTGACTCCATTCGCATGACCGCATTGCCTTCGCCGTCGATACCCGGATAACGGAAATAGCTTCGTCCCTGCATGATTTTAAGCAGCTGCTCACGTATCTGAGGATCTTCGCTGGAACGGTATATATCCACGACCCAATCGATGACTTCTCCATAGGTGCCTACATAGCCGAGTTCTTTGGTCAGTCCTTTTTTTGTCAGTTGCCAGTAATCGTTGCCTAGTGGACGGGCATTGTTGATACCTGTCCAGGGAGCAAGTCCAACACTTTCATGCAGATAGCGCAGCGTCTGACTCTCCGGCAGTGCTTTGGTGGAATCAAGAAGGGTGAGGGCTATATTAATATCATACATAAACAGGTCGATGATCATCGATTGATTGGTGTATTCACGGCGGTGAGTGGTGCTGTAGGCCAGTCCTTCTTCCATGAGTTTGGCCCATGCCGCCCGGCGTTCCGGAGTGAGGCGAGGCTCAAACTCGTTCCACATCATGCGGATAACACGGGCGATAGGTCCATCCAGCAACCATTCAGAATTATATACGGATCCATCGGTGTAGATGAGTGTCGGGTTTTGCAGATAACGTTTATAATAATCATCAATCCCAGCTTCCAGCAACTCAACCGCCCTTCTGTTCTTATAAGCAACGGTCCATTTGACGGAGAATGCATCTGCAAGAAACCACATTTCTTGCTGGCTGGTAAGAAGCTCTTTGTCCATGATCTGACTGAGTGAGTTGTTGACCCGTTCCTTCAGATGACTCAGCACTTCCTTGCCGGGCTTTTCCCGTTTCCTGACTGCCGGCACTTCGCCCTGTTTCTCTTCCGGAGCAGGTGTCAGATAGCTTTCCGTATGGGTGTATCCTTTGTAAAAACCAATGGTCGGCGTTTCCATATTCTTCTGATACTTGTCAAACGTTTCTCCATATCCCCATATCGGTCCATAGGAACGCATCTCAAGGCTTACTTCCTTTTTGCCTCTTGTCTCACTCAAAGGCAAGGGCAGTGTCAGATAATAGAAACGGCCTGAACAAGGTGCTTCCCCGTTGCCCATAGACAAATAATCAATGTCTCCCAGATGACGGTATCCGATCTGCTTGCCCTGTATGAAAAGCAAGACGAAATTATTATCTATTTCTGATCCAAAACAGCGAACGGTGAAATAGTTCTGTTTCTCCGAATCAACTTTCATAGTGAATGCGGCAGTGCCACCTTCCCAACTTACATTTTCCAAAGGTAGAAACCGGAGGGCGGTTTCACCCAATCCTCCGCTATAATATTCTGTCCGTTTACTCTCCAGGTTATGTCTCTTTTCGCTTTTCGGATTGCCAAACTGAATCTCATCGTTTGTGGCGTGAGCAAAGAGCGGAATGGCAAATAGGCATATCAGGATGCCGGTTGATAACTTTTTCATCTGTTATAATTTTATTAATTTGTAAACTGATTGTTCCTCACCGTTGATGATCTCAAGCAGATAGACACCCGAGGGAAGCAAACTTACATGTAGAGTTGTAAGATTGGTAGCACTGGTTTGCTTGAACACAACGGTTCCGGAAAGATTGAATATGCTTATGCTGAACTCTTTTCCATTGGCTTCACAAGTTACATGCAGCGTTTCGTTGACCGGGTTAGGATAAACCGTCGCATTGAGGTCAGTCCGTGGGACTGCTCACTACCAGTGTTGCCAAATTGGAGTTCGTCAATATGCTGAGCCTTGACTCCTGCAATTGAGAGAATTGCGAGCACGACACTAAGATAAATTTGTTTCATATTTTTCTTGTTTGAGAAACGATTCATTGAGTCTTTGTAAGTAACTTGAATAGAATACGTTTCTTCTATTCAAGTTACTCAGTCCAAAAGCAAAATAATGATCATTTCATGAATTGAAGGCCAATACCTCCAGTATCAATCCACAAGACTATTTAGTTGATCAAGTTCTATTTTTGCACTTAGATAATCAGGAGATAAAGCTAAAGCAGCATTAAATGCCTCGCGGGCTTTCGCTTTATCACCCAGAGCAGCATAACCCAGTCCGGAGATATAATGTGGCAAAGCTTGGTTGTCGCGTGAAGGCAGTCTCTGCGCACTGATGAACTGGAAGTCCTGGTTGCCGGAGTTGCCTGCTGTTGTGTTGGTCTGTGTGTCGGCCAATTCGGTGAACACCTTTTTTACATCCGCTTTGGGATCAAGCTTTTGCTGTGCCTTTGCCACGTAATAGCGTTGAATCTCTGAGTTACTCCTGTTGCGTCGGCCCCGTTGATTGTTTTCACCCTCCGGTGTCACAATCTCATTCAAGGTTTGCATTGCTTTCTCTTTGTTGCCAAGTTTGGCATACGCACATCCGATCCAGTACTTGATCTGAATGCTACGCGCAGTCTGTCCCTCTGCTCTCAGATTAGCAGGAGGAGCAAGAGCGGCCTGAAAGTCAGTCAAAGCCTCCTGATACTTTTTACGGTTATAAGAGGAGAGTCCCCGTACAAGTTGAGCATCCGCCCATGCCTGTCCGGTATTGAATGCGTTGCCACCTTCCCAGATACTGAAGGTACGGCTTTCTAAAAGCGAAACAGACTCGTTGGCTTTGCCGGCAAAGATCTTAAGCTGGATCAGCGCACCAAGAGCTTCGTCTTTGCGGACTACCACTTTTTGATTCTTTTCAAGGAGTGCCAGACGCTTTGCAACCGCTATTCCTTCCGATTTATACAACTGATCCAGTTCGGCTAAATGAGTTGGAAAAGGTGCAGATACATCTACTGCCTTTTCCATACATGCTATTGCTTTACTCTTTGATCCTTCAGCTGTCTGATGTGAATAGGCAATGGCAAGATTTCTCCATGTGATGGATGCTGTGGGATCCAGAAGGGATGATTTTTCCCAGAGAGAAACTGACTCTTCCGGTTGCCAGTCGTAGAGCAGATTGCCCAGATAATAAGGAGCACGTGGATCCTTTGGATTTGCTTTTATAGCGTCGCGCAGTACAACAATAGCCTCCTGTTGGAAAGGAAATACATAATCCAGGGGTTGCAGGGATGCTTGTGAACGGTATTTAGCTGCTTGAAGAGAATCGCCGGACTTTTCACTGAACGAGGCCAGATAGTAGTAAACCATTGGTGAGATGGATGCTTTGTCGGATGCTCTCTCGATGAGTTGGGCCAAGACGGTTTGTCCGTCCTTCCAAAGTCCGCATTCCATATAGCCGGCAGCAATCTCCTGCGCATTGTCTGGATGCTCACGTAGTGTAGAGAAGAGTATCTGTGCTACTTTTCCATTTTTGGACGCAAGCCATTGTTCAGCCATGAGTTGTACGTCGAGTGGATCACATTTTTCTTTTGCAAAAGCCATGAGTTTAGATGCTTCCTCCGGTTGATTGGTGTGACGCAGCAAGGCGGATTTTAGTACGTAAGCTCTCACATGCAGAGCATTTGCATCCAGTGAACGGTTGATGTGTTCCAAAGAAGTCGCGTAATCACCTCGGATGGATGCGATTTCTGCCAGAGCAAAATAGGCCGGTGATTTCCATTCTTGTTTCCATGTTGCTTTGTAAAATGCGGTGTAGGCTTCATCCAGACGCCCTTGTGCTTTTAATGTGACTCCCAGATAATAGAGAGGTTCCACATTCTTAGGGGTCGTGTATTGAGCGGTAAGCCGTTGGATAGCCTGATTAAAATAGTTCTCAGCCAAGGTATATTGAGCCTTTCTCAGAGAAACAATTCCCATGCCGGTATTTGCATCTATGTTGCCTGAGTCGCGGCGGATTGCTTCTTCCCAGTAAGGGTCTGCATCAAGTGTCGGATTATGAAACTGATTGATCCGTTGACCAGCCAGAAATAATTCTTCATTATTTTCTATTTGTTTGGGTTCCTGCGGCTCTTTGAAGCCGATGGGTTGTGGAGTTGGTTGCAGGACAACCGGAGAATAAGCAACGAGTTCGCGACCTCCTGCTGAAATAGAAGCGCGGATTGTCTGTTCAGCCATTCCTACAGGCAGTGTAACTTGCTTGCTGTAAGGCTTACCAGGATTGATAGAGATATTTTCTTTCGATAAAATCTGATCACCCGCCTGAAGGATAACTGTAGCATTGTCAAATACTTTTGTCGTATAGAAACCATAGATTGCCTTGCCATCCTTCACTTCGAGATTAACAGCTGCATCGAGA
>DATCIB010000014.1:0-5795 GCA_036508045.1 Bacteroidales bacterium | reverse complement strand
GTTCTTTTTTCTGATCTCTACGAGGATCATTTATATATTTAGTAATGCTAATTACATCCATTTTCTTGTCAATATTTGTATCTTTATTAAGACATAAAGGTACAAATTATCTGCCACATAACAAAGGATAAACAGTTAATATTCAGGTATATATATGATATTTATTCAGGCAATTTAAGGTCGAAAGTCTAATGCGTCAGCCCTGCAGGCAACATGGGCTTAACAAACTGGTGCTCGGTCATCATCAGGATGATGTGCTTGAGACACTGTTGATGAATATGACTTTTCAAGGAGCTTTCGGAACTATGCCGCCACTCCTTAAGATGAATAAGTTTGACCTGACAATCATACGTCCGATGTGCCTGATTCCGGAGAAACTGTTGCTACACATGGCTGGGATTCGTGAATACCGTAAACAGAAAAAGAACTGTCCGTACGAGAAAGAGTCTCATCGTTCAGAGATGAAAGAGGTCTTACACAAATTAGAGGAACTGAATCCTCACGCACGTCACTATCTGTGGGCGAGCATGACACGGATTCAATCGGAATACCTCCCCGAGTCTGTCTAAAAACTAAATAAATTATGCAAGGTATTATTTCAATCGTATTGCTGGTTATCTCAAATGTCTTCATGACATTTGCGTGGTATGGTCATTTAAAGATGAGACAAGAGTTTTCATGGTTTTCTACTCTTCCCCTTTTTGCCGTTGTCTTATTTAGCTGGGGAATTGCTTTAGCGGAATATATGTTTCAGGTTCCGGCTAATCGTATCGGATTTAATGGCAATGGCGGTCCATTTTCCCTGATGCAGCTGAAGGTGATTCAGGAGGTGATTACACTGGTGGTATTTACTCTGTTCGCCACACTTGCTTTTGATGGAGAAACATTACACTGGAACCACTTGGCGGCAGGGGTCTGTCTTGTGTTAGCCGTCTTTTTCGTCTTTATGAAATAAGAGAATGATCACAGAACATTATTTTGTGCTGCCATTCACTTTTTCTTCAATAATCTGTTTAAAGTCTTTCCATCCGGCTTCTTTCTTATAGGATGCGAGAGCCCCTTCCGGAATAATCAGGGTGCATGTGGTGTTCTTTATGCCCAGAAAAGTATCACCCTCTTGGGGTGCCAAAGAGGAGTCCTTTGTTGGTTGTGGAGGTATAGGTGCCTTCACATGCATTCTCTTTAAACTTACACAGTCTGAAAAAGCATACTCATCAATAGAGTTTACAGTTCCGGCTAAAGAGATAACCGATAAATTACTACAACCGGAAAATGTTCCGTTTCGAATACAAAAGACAGTGCCGGAAATAGAAATTGAATCTAACTTATTACACCGGGCAAACGCGTAATCATTAATCGTATAAACCGATGAGGGAATAGATACAGACGTGAGTCCATTACAACCATTAAAGGCACTGATACCAATTGATGAGACCCCTTCAGGGATTTTAATTTCTTTCAGACCGGTGCAATCTTCGAATGCGTGATCACCAATCGTCTTTAGCTTTTTGGGGAGAATGACTGAAGTAAGTTTTGAACAGGACAAAAACATGTTTTCAGTAATTATATTTTCATCCGTGTAATTATCCGAACTTATTTCGCAGTAAAAGTCTCCTCCCTTTACAATCGTTACTTCTGATAAATCCAGTACAGAAAGTTTGCCTGTTGTTACATCCCCAATCACATTTTTCCCAGCCATCTCCCTGATATAACGAATATCAGTTCCATTTAAAGATCCGGAAATCGTCAGACTTGCAATCTGATATTTCTCGTTTAAAGGAATAGAAGCCGGCAAGGAACCTGCTGTTGTGATGTGAATTGTTTTGGAGACTTTTGCTTGAAGAGTAAAACTCAGAAAGAGACATGTTAGAGCAAAAAATGATTTATAAGAAAGAGTATTCATTGAGATTTTCCAGTATTTATTTAATCAGGGTGCAAAGGTAATTGATTCGCCTCGTATAACAAAGTACATCAGAGTTAAATATAATAGAGTCAACAGATATCAAAGTTAGAAGATTAGGATTGACTATTTTGGAGTGCTACACATTAAACGGACAATAAACATACCGTTGTTGGCAGACGAACTTAAAATATGTCCGCATTATAGGTGTAATTTACGTAGAATCATTACTTTTGTTCATAAATAGGAACATGATTAAATGAAAATAGCTGTATTCGGCAATAGTTTTTTAAAAGAAAGAGCACCAAAAGCCGGGCAAATTCTCAATAAATTGCAATCTCACGGAGTCAAACTTCTGGTTGATGAGACCTTCTTCCGTTTCTTGAATGACAATGGAGGAGGGATTGCAACACCGGAGAGTCTGATCATGGACGATCATTTTTCTGCCGATATTGCATTAAGTTTGGGAGGAGATGGTACCTTTCTGCAAACGGCAATGATGGTCGGAGATAAGGGTATTCCTGTGCTTGGTATAAATATGGGGAGGCTTGGCTTCCTGGCTGATGTGACACTTGAGGAGACCGACGAACTGATAGAGGACTTGATGAGTGGTAATTATCTTGTCGAAGAACGTTCATTACTTCAGATGTTATCCAGCAGTTCGGATATCACTTTCAACGTAGCACTGAATGATATCGCCGTACTCAAACGGGATACTTCTTCATTGATCAATATTTATGCTGAGATCAACGGTCATTTCCTTAACTCCTATCAGGCAGATGGATTGGTTATTGCCACTCCAACAGGTTCAACAGCTTACTCGCTCAGTGTAGGTGGTCCTATCATCGTGCCGGATTCAAATGCCGTCATTCTGACACCGGTTGCACCCCATAGTCTGAACGTACGCCCATTAGTCATCTCCAATGAAAATGAAATAACACTGACTGTTACAGGGAGGGCCCGAAACTTTCTGGTTGCAATTGATGGCCGTTCATCTACAATAAGCAATGGAGAGAAACTTGTCATACGTAAAGCCGGATACACCTTGAAGGTTGTGAAACGTACAAACGGCAGCTTCTTTAATACTTTGCGTGAGAAGCTGATGTGGGGAGCCGACAAACGCATCTGATTTCCGGACTTCCTCCAAAGAGTTGATTGAAATTGAATGTCATGATCAGACTAAAAGTGTTAACTAATAACAAATGCATTCAACAGGATCATAACCTGAAATAGAATAGCTACATTTGCAGCCTTGACTATTTATACTTACTGACCATGACGAAAAAAGACTTTTTCAGAAGAATCAACCTTTTCGGGATACTTATGATTTTGTTGCTTCCTGCTTTTTCACAGAAACAACTGCCTACAGTAAAGGCGCCTCATATTCTGACTTCAACGAAGATGCTGACTCCAAGCTTTCGAGATACAGTGATCAGCATGGATGTGATGAGTAATGTGGATTATTCAGTGACCACCTCTGAAGAGTGGTGCAAACAGATTACCAAGCTTGATGATACAAACTCGAACACCCTCTATTTTCAGGTTTTCCCCAATACAAGCTATTACACACGCTCTGCTTTCATTAAGTTGCAGGACCCAGCAAAGAAGGTAACTACAACCGTGACTGTCACACAAAGCCGTGATAATTCCGCCATATCTACACAGTGGCTTGATGAATTGGATATGTCGAAAGTAGAAACCGGATGGGGCACCGCTAAATCAAAAAAGAGTATTGATGGAAATACACTTGGCATCGGTGGAAAAACCTTTGTTCGTGGTATTGGAACACATGCGATCAGTCGGTTTATGATAAATTTGGATAATAAAGGCTTGAACTTTTATGCTCAGGTAGGAGTTGATAATGAAAAAAGCACAAGCGGTTCCATTCAATTTTATGTAATCGGCGATAAGAAAGTGCTTTGGGAAAGCGGTCTGATGAAAGGTGGTGATCCGGCAAAATCAATAAACATTGCGATTAATGACATTCAAAAACTCGCTTTTTTGGTTACAGATGGCGGTGACGGTATTGATTCTGATCATGCCGACTGGTGTGATGCCAAAATCGAATATGCCGGTAATACACCTCCGGAACTTGTTGAACTGACTCCGATCTCTTCAGAAAAGTTTATTTTAACTCCGGAGCCTGCAGAAACTCCTCGTATTAACGGAGCAAAGATCATCGGCAATAGTCCCAATAAACCATTTATTTTCAGGATTGCAGCCACGGGAGTGAGTCCGATTACTTTTGCAGCGGCAACACTTCCTCAGGGATTAACGTTAGATGCAAGCACAGGTGTAATTTCGGGCGCAGTAGCCAAAGCAGGTGAATATGATGTGACTCTTTCTGCAACAAATGCAAAAGGTACGACGACACGGGATCTGCGTATAGTAATTGGTGAAGGCAAACTTTCCCTCACGCCTCCGATGGGTTGGAATAGCTGGAACTGCTGGGGCCTTTCGGTCAGTGCGGATAAAGTGAAGTCATCGGTTGATGCTATGATCTCAAGCGGACTCATCAATCACGGCTGGACGTATATCAATATTGATGATGGATGGGAAGCTGCGGCACGTGCTACAAACGGAGAGATTGTTACCAATGAGAAATTCCCGGACATGAATAATCTTTCGGATTATGTTCACGCCAGAGGGCTGAAACTGGGTATTTACAGTTCACCGGGCGAACTGACCTGTGGTAGCTATCTGGGTAGCTACGGTCACGAAGAGCAGGATGCTGCAACCTATGCAAGATGGGGCATTGACTACCTGAAGTATGACTGGTGTTCCTACGGACAAAAGGTTCCTGCTAATATGACATTGGCTGATTACAAGAAACCATATATCATTATGAGAGATGCTTTAAAGAAGCAAAGCCGCGATATCGTACACAGTCTTTGCCAATATGGTATGGCCAATGTATGGGAATGGGGTGCTGAAGTAGGGCAACTCTGGAGAACTACAGGTGATATTACCGATACCTGGCAGAGCCTGTCTTCAATTGGATTTTCCCAAGATAAATGTGCATCCTATACAAAACCAGGTAATTGGAATGACCCGGACATGTTGGTTGTCGGTAAAGTAGGCTGGGGCCCCAGTTTGCATGATTCGCGACTGACGGGTGATGAGCAATACACCCATATTTCACTGTGGAGCTTGCTTTCTTCTCCGTTGTTGATTGGTTGTGATATGAGCCAGTTGGATCCGTTTACGCTTAACTTACTGACCAATGATGAAGTGATAGAGGTCAATCAGGACATACTGGGTAAACCGGCCAAACGAATCAGTAAAAATACAGACCAGGAAGTATGGGTGAAGGAGCTTGAAGATGGCTCAATGGCTGTAGGCTTGTTTTACATTGGTGGAAGCAAACAGCCATCGGATTATTTTGCATGGGACAATATACCTGTTAAAGACACAAAAGTGCTCAGCGTGTCCTGGACGGAGTTGGGTATCAGCGGCGAACAGGCAGTAAGAGACCTATGGAGACAGAAAGATCTGGGTGGATTTACTGATAAATACGAGGTTGAGGTTCCTTATCATGGTGTATCATTTGTGAAGATAACACCGGTCAAATAGGAACTATATTGATTTATGTCCTGAAAATAAAAGGCTGAAATTGAATGTATTGGATACAATCAAAGGTGCTATATTGAGATAAAAAAGGTTAATGTGGATCTTACTCTTCGGAGTTTGACTACATTTGCAAGAAATACTTTTATAACTAAAACTGATTTTGCTGTGAAGAAAATTACATCAATCATTCCCGCACTGACAATCGCATTGCTTTTCTTTAGCTCTGTGTCATTTGCACAGGAACAGAAGATTACTATGGTCACGACCAAAGCCGTCGGTGACTCAATCACAATCGCTGTGAACAATGGCGTTTCCGTTGCTGTGA
>DATCIB010000013.1:0-3625 GCA_036508045.1 Bacteroidales bacterium | reverse complement strand
CGCATTGCCGAGAGGCATTCCTTCATCCCAGGTAACGGCAAGGTCATTAAAACGCAGGTCGTATGCCGAAGTAGTCAGCGACAGCGCTTTCTTTGCACCACAGGGGAGCAAAAACAGTAAGAAGGCAATAATCAAATAGTTTGTTTTCATTCTAATAGATATCTAAGGTTTCTTCACTCTATAATAGGAGATCTGGTACTACGCATCATTGCAGGCTTGCCGGGATCATTCACGACACGTCATTGCGGACTTGACCCGCAATCTCCCCCGCACGTTCAACTAGAACATGTATTGCACTCATGGTAAGGCAAGGTGAAATAAAAAGTGGAACCAGCACCTTCTTCGCTTTCAACCCAGATCTTACCACCAAGCATTTCCACATAAGCTTTGGAGATCGATAAGCCCAACCCCGCACCCTGCCGTGCCATTTCATCAGCAATATCAGCCTGGATAAAACGCTCGAAGATAGCTTCCCTCCTGTCTTTTGGTATGCCGATACCGGTGTCTTTTACATAAAACTCCAGTTTGACATCCTCCCTGTCCGTTTTTAGATTATAGCCAAATTCTATTGAACCCTTTTCAGTGTATTTTATGGCATTCTTTACCAGGTTGGTAAGTATGGCATACACCTTTTCGCGGTCTGTTTTGATGATTGCTTCCTTTGCAGGTAAGGAGTTCTTAAAAGAGAACTGTATACCTTTGGCTTCCACTTCGGGTTTGAAGAAAGTATACATGTAGTCGACTTGCTCGTTAATATTTGATTCCTTCATATACAGTTTCATCAGTCCGGCTTCTATTTTGGAAATATCAACAATATCGTTGATGATATTGAGCATGCGTGCTCCGCTTTTTTCTATGACTTGAATATATGCTTGTTGCTCCTCACCTGTAAGGCCGGGCTCTTTTAGCAAACCTGCAAAGCCCAGAATACCATTCATCGGCGTTCGGATTTCATGCGACATATTGGCAAGGAAAGCGGATTTAAGGCGGTCGCTTTCTTCGGCTTTTTCTTTGGCTGATTTTAGTTCATTCTCAAACGTAATTCTTTCAGTCAAATCGGTATTCGTGCCAACCATACGTAACGGTTCACCGGTATCCGAAAAATCAGTTATCTTCCCCCTGCCTAAGATCCATATATACGAACCGTCTTTACATAAAACTCTGTGAATATTTGAGTAGAATTGCGTTTTCCCGTCTAAGTGCATTTGAATATCTGAATTACACGTTTGATAATCATCCGGATGCACTCTTTTACTCCATTCGTCGAGATTACCTTCAATTTCGTGTTCTTCAAAACCTAACATTGCTTTATATTGTTTGGAATAATAGACTTCATTTGTTTTCATATTCCAATCCCATACCCCATCCTGATTTCCCTCAAGTGCAAATTGCCATCGCTGTTCACTTTCATGTAAGGCTTCCCTGGTTTTTTGGTTTTTATACTGCCTGATCATTATCATTCCAAGAATGACAGTACCCAGCGGATAAATTAGGATAACCGGAATTAAAATGGTTTTAAATGTGGGTAACATATCTTCTTTAGGCAGAAGTAATGTACATGCTAACATCACTAGATGCACAAGTAAGCCCATGAATAATAGTTCCCTGATTTGTTTCTTTTTGAGCGTTTCAAATCTTGATTTTCCCCATATAATTCCGATTGTACCAGAGCTAACAATGACAGCTACTCCCATATACATTCCATCACCACCCAATGAAAATCGGTATGTTCCCGTAATAATCATTGCAATGACAGTAGGTATAGCACCAAAAAACAAACCGGAAATCGAAAGCATAATCGATCGGGTATCAAAAAGAAGCCCGGGAGAAAGTATCCAAGGAGACAGTATAAGAATCAATCCAATACCTCCTAAAAACACACCTGTAAGCAATTTAATCAGAATGCTTTTATTACTCACTTTCTTAATGAAGAAATATTCATATAACATACTAAAAGCAAGCAGGATTGCAATATTTTGCAATAATTCAATTATAAAAGACTTACTCATATTTACAGATGGAGGGGGTTAAAAACTCATTCTTTATTCTGATTCATGAGAAAACGCAGATCCCGTTAATCAATTTATAAAACCATCACAAATCTACAATACTTATTCGAATATCTGTATAATTAAGCTCAACAACTTTTCTAATTTATCTATCAGTATTTTTATTGTAGTATATTTTGTCTGTCATCCGAAAGACTTCATATACACAGAAGAAATTCAACAGGGCATAGTGCCCTGTTGAATTTCTTCGTGTATCAACGTTCATGCTAAAAAGAAATCTTCAGAGCAGGAATGATTGCATTTACTTTTTCTCGTTCCGGATAGCCTGATCCACCCGTTCGATAAACGGTTTCAGATCCATTGCCGGTGCATTCGTCTGCAACGGAATCTCATCAGCAGTCAGTTTGGTTGGTGTATAGCCACCCGAAGCCATGTAAAAACGAGTTGGATACTCAGGAGCCACTCCTTGTTCGTAGTCCACGCGTTCGCCCTCGGCACCGTCCGTATGAGTGAATCTCACTTTGTTAAAGCTCAACCACTTGCCGGTAGAAGCCTCCCGTCCAAAGGCATTGAAATAATATCCCTTACGCAACAACTGTCCGTTGGAAGATGAGAAGTTTTCAATAAACGAATAGAAGCCACTAAACATATGCTGTTCCTGAGGTGCTCTCCAGGAAGCCACATACTTCCAGCCTTCCGTTTCATTGACACAATACCAGGCAGACAACACGATTGAACCCTCACCACGACGCACATTCATCAAAAACTTCACCGGCTGATCCACCTTCCAGTTTACCGTCTTTACGTACGACTGTCCGCCGGTACCTTCATTGCCAAATCCGTTGCTGGTCACATACTCCGCTTTATCCACCAGAGAGACCAGACTATCTTTGGATGCATTCGGATTCTTATCCTTGTCCACACTGTCCCACACGGAGAAGAGTACCCGGCGTTCCGTCTCGCTATTCGTCTGGAATCCCATGTATCCACGGAAGAACCCAAGTGCTTCCCAGTACGTATATAACGGATCATAGCCCTTTGGTACCATCATCTCCTCATAGATAAAGTCATACTCTTTGGTAGTAGGAGCCGTCGTACTGAAATTCAGATGCACCGAAGGAGACGATTGAAACTTTGTCGCATGTACCACAGGGATAGTTCCCGTCGCTTTATCAGCAGTAGCATCGAAGGATAATCCGGCGATAGTCACCCCCTCCATGCCTGTCAACGCCTTCATCTCATACCGGTAATACCCGGTAGCAGGAATCTCCACTTTGCCTGCCTTGACTTGTTGATCTCCGGCAGCAGCCTTCAGCGACACTTTTTTCGTCATAGGTTTGAAGCCCAACTCAGAACATTGAGTACATCTCATTTCGATCGTGTTTTGCTCACCTGAAGTCTTTTGCAGATCGATATTAAGTTCATACGATCCCTTTTCCTGATACAGATACCACACCACACTCAGGTTTTGATTATTCCAGTTGGTAATGCCCCCTCTTCTCACAGAGATCTCCTCTCCGGAAGAAGTTGAGAATGGTTCAATGTAAGCTTGACGGGCTGTTACAGTCTGCCGGGTCTGGGCAGAAAGCGATAAGGTGCCTGAAAGAGTGACTAAC
>DATCIB010000012.1:0-11599 GCA_036508045.1 Bacteroidales bacterium | reverse complement strand
GGTTACAAAGTTGTCTTCTCATTAATGATACTCGGTTACCTACTCCACTTTGTACCTCAAAGATTGGAAACACGGGTTAATGATGCTGTTATCCGGATGCCACTCGTGTTGCAGGCAGTCGCTTTTACGCTACTTATTATTTTGATCTTTCAGATTAAATCTGCTGATATTCAACCATTCATATACTTCCAGTTTTAGCACTCCTGAGAAAGTCCGGATCTTCCTGTTCGTACTAATGAATGAAAGGATATACTGCAACTATCTCAAAATGACTGTCAGTCCCTTCGGACCGTGGGCTCCCACAACCAGTGCCTGTTCGATATCAGCAGTCTTGGAAGGCCCGGAGATGAAACATCCGAAGCCATACGCGTTGAATGCTGCTTTTTTGTAAGCTTCGTGCATGTTATCAACTATCTGATCTTTATCGATGAGTATTACCAGATATTCCGAGATAAAATACAAGCTCCTCTCCTTTACATTTTGAGCCACCCAAACGCCACCGTTTTCTGCAACGCCAAAGACTCCCTCAATGATTCCCAGATCTATTCCGTTCAGTTCCTGCGGAGTCTCGACATCATCCGGATTCATTGTCGCATTGATTCCCGGCACATTGGATGCACTCTTTCCTGCATCCGGATATAAAGACCGTATCAACTCATTGACCTCTTCATTTTCCCTCAGGACAACAGCATTCCCTCCCACGCTTTTACTTACCTGGATAAACTGCTCCAGCTTATCGGGATAGTGAATGGCATCCAATTCAATCAAAGGCATCTCATACGTTTCTTTTGTATGCAGCCTGATGTTATTTAATATCTCGTCCTTCTTGCTCATTTCTTCAGTACTTCTTTTTTCCACCAGGAATTAAATGATTGTTTGGCAAATTGTGGCAACTCTCTGCCTATACCCCATTTGTCAGCTTTACAATAGATCAGAGCACGGGGCATCAAGTTAATGAGAGGTGCTACTTTTAAAGCAGCATGGTATATCCCAGACTGTTTAAACATCATCCTCATCCCGTCCGACATCATTTTCTTTGTCACATTGGCTTTGCCAATGGAATCCAGTCCCTGCCTCCATTTATAAATCTGATTACCCAGATCAACCTGCACAGGACAAACAGTATTACAGGAGAAACAGAGTGTACAGGCCGACAAGTTGGTATAATAGTCCTTCGGTGCTTTCAACATACCCAGATTAATACCAATGGGACCCGGTATGAAATACGAATAGGAATATCCTCCACTGCGACGATATACCGGACAGGTGTTCATACACGCTCCGCAACGAATGCACTTCAGCGTCTGAATATGGCCTTTATCTGCTAAAATATCACTTCTCCCGTTATCTACCAATATGATATGGAGTTCCCCATTCTTTTGCGGTTTCTGATAATGAGAAGTATAAGAAGTGCTGGGTTGTCCGGTAGCCGATCGGGCCAACAAACGGATAAACACACTCAGCGCATCATGACTGGGAATGACTTTTTCAATACCCATAGACACGATATGAACTTTAGCAATGGAAGTGCCCATATCGGCATTCCCCTCATTCGTGCACACCACAACATCTCCTGTCTCAGCAATTCCAAAATTAGCACCGGTCATTGCCACAGTGGAAGCCAGAAACTTCTGACGAAGATTCTGTCGCATCGCTCTGGTCAGGTACGTCGGATCTGCATTTCCTTTTTCGGTATTCAGTTTCTCCTCAAAAAGCATTCCGACAGCCTCTCTCTGGATGTGAATAGCAGGCATCACGATATGGCTTGGCGGTATATCCATTAATTGCAAGATCCGCTCACCCAAGTCACTTTCCACCACATCAATGCCTTTTTCTATGAGAAACGGATTGAGATTACACTCTTCCGTGAGCATGGATTTGCTCTTGACCAGTTTGGTCGCTTTGTGCTGCTGAAGGATCTGAAGAACGATTGCATTGTGTTCGGCAGCATCTTTAGCCCAGTGAACTGTCGCACCATTCTTTTCCGCAGCTGTGGCAAATTTTTCCAGATAGTGATCCAGATGAGTGATGGTGTGCATCTTTATCTTGCTTGCCAACTCTCTCAGTTGTTCCCATTCCGGAATCAGGGCTGCCTGTCTGTCCCTCTTGGCACGGGTCTGCCAGAGAGTCTCGTCGTGCCACTCCGCGTTCTTCTTATTGTTCAGAAAGCGTTCCGCAGACTGAATATGCGTTTCTTTTTTCATAGTCCGGCAGCTAAAATTTCTACGACGTGTATAAACTGAATGGGCAAGTTATCGCGTCTTGCGATGCCTTGCATGTGCATCAGACAGGAACTGTCTGCACCGGTCACATATTGAGCGCCGGTAGCGATGTGATTGCGGAGTTTGTCTTTTCCCATCTGCACAGACACAGCATCCTCTTCAATAGCAAACATACCGCCAAATCCGCAACATTCATCCACACGCTGAGGTTCGAAGATCTCCACACCCTCTTTTAAAGACAACAAATCCTTTATTTTCGAATATCGCGGACTATTCAGCTCGCTTGCCGAAGATAAATGCAATTCCCTCACCCCGTGGCAGCTATTATGCACGCTCACTTTATGAGGGAATGACCCTGGAAGCATCTTTACTTTTACAATATCATGCAGGAACTCGCAGACCTCATAAATCTTTCCGCTCATCTGGCATTGATGCTCACCGTGAGCAGCCAGTATTTGCGGATGATTCTCCTTCACGAACGCCACGCAACTTGCTGAAGGGCCTACTACATAGTCATACTTTTCAAATAAATCATTGAACTTATGGATCAACGGCAGACTCTTATCTTCAAAGCCGGCATTGGCCATCGGTTGACCACAACAAGTCTGGTCAACCGGATAGTCAACGTCTATTCCCAGATGTTTAAGTAATTTGTACGTCGCTATACCCACTTCAGGGAACACAGCATTCACATAACAAGGAATAAATAAACCGATCTTTCCTAAATGATCCATTAATCCTGTGTTTCAATATACACTACGTGAGTTTGCAGATACTCATCCAAACCATGTTTTCCATCAGCTCCACCGATACCCGATTTGCGCCATCCTGCATGAAATCCCTGCATCGCTTCAAAGTTCTCACGATTGACGTACGTTTCACCGAATTTCAGTTCGCGCACAGCTTTCAACGATGTATTCAGATTGGTTGTATAGATAGAAGAAGTCAGACCAAACTCACAATCATTCGCCATTTCAATCGCTTCATCCAGCGTTGAGAATTCAACAATCGGTAGCACCGGACCGAAGGTCTCTTCGTGTACGATATCCATATCCTGAGTCACACCGGTCAATACCGTTGGTTCAAAGAAATAACCTTTAGTTCCGATTCTGTGTCCGCCACATTCAATTGTAGCACCCTGTTTCACCGCTTTCTCCAGTTTGGCTTCGATCGACTTTAGCGCATTTGATTCAATCAGCGGTCCCATATCCAGGTCTTTTATCTGAGCCGGATCACCCGATTTAACGGCCTTCATTCCGGCAATCACTTTCTTCTGAAATGCCTCTTTGATCCCCTTCTGCACATACACTCTTTCACAACAGTTACACACCTGTCCGGTATTGATGACACGTGAAGCGATGATAGATTTGACAGCCAGATCAAGATCACAATCGTCCATGACGATAGCAGGAGCTTTTCCTCCCAGTTCCAGCGATACTTTGGTGATGTTCTCTGCTGCGGCAATCATAATCTGCTGTCCGGCAGAAACACTACCTGTCAGGCTGACCATACCCACTTTCGGGTTAGCGGCTAGTTCGTGACCTACAACAGAACCTTTACCCATAACCAGATTGAATACACCTTTTGGCAAACCGGCTTCTTCTACGACCTGTGCAAAGACATACGCATTTTCCGGTGTCAACTGACTAGGCTTTACCACGATAGTATTTCCGGTAACCAATGCCGGCCCTGCCTTACGGGCAATAAGGAAAAACGGGAAGTTCCAGGGAAGGATACCGGTAGTCACACCGATTGGTTTCTTGAACAGTAAAATAGTCTCTTTTGGACGGTCGCTATTGATGATCTCTCCTTCGTAACGACGTGCCCATTCAGCCATAAAATCTAAATAATCAGCTGTAAACATAGCCTCCACATTTGCCAGGCCCTGTGTCTTTCCACCCTCTTTGACAATAATGTCGGTCAGCTCTTTTTCTCTCTTCCGGATGCCGGCAGCGATTTTTCTCAGATAACCGGCACGTTCCACAGGTGTGAGTTTTGCCCAGGCAGGCTGTGCTTTTTCAGCAGCATCAATAGCTGCTTTTGTATCCTCTGCTGTTCCTTCCGGTTGGCGCGACACCACTTCTTCCGTAGAGGGATTCAATACATTGATCCATTTGTCGGATTTATTTTCAACAAATTTCCCGTCGATAAACATTCTAAGATCTTTCATGTAATACAATTTATAAGGTTATTAGAAATAGAAATACGTTCTTTCAACAACTAAATCAGCACTTGACCGGAAAAATATCTATCAGAATATTTTCTCAAATGTAGAACGTTTTATTCAAACTCACAAAAGATTTTGGATGAAAAATCAATCAAGGTCTATGTTTGTCCTTTTCAGTGGATGAGTCGGAAGTATGATGACAACAACCAGATCCATTACATTCGTCATCGTGTTGCCGGTCATTATATGTCCACCAACCTGCTTGAAGAATGAATACGAGTCGCATGCATCCAGATAGACCTGAGGATCTGTATTCTTATGCAATGCCATTCTTTGCGTGTCGCAATCAACAATAGCCCCGGCGGCATCCGTCGGACCATCAGTTCCATCAGTTCCCGCACAAAGTATGGTAATACCTTGCTTCCCTCCCAATCTGGTAGCACAGTATAATGCAAAATGCTGGTTACGACCTCCCACTCCTTTTCCTGTCACTTTAATGGTCGGTTCGCCTCCGGCAAGCAAGCAAAAAGGTTTCTTTATCGCCGGGTCATTCTGAATCTTTAAAGCTTCGTCTATAATAGTATCAGCCGCTTTTACCACATCCCCCTTTAATGCTGAAGTCAGGATACGGACTTCAAATCCCAATGCACGTGCTTTCTCTTTCGCCGCTTCCAACGCAAGCGTGTTATTACCGATCACAAGATTATGACCACGGGCAAACAGCGGATTACCGGTTTTGGGAGTCTCCGGCACTAAACCATTAATGCCGTTTTGAAGATAGTTGATCATGGAGGCAGGAAACTTAGGCAGAAGATCCTGCTCTTCGAGCACGCGCCATGCATCAGCAAAGGTTGAACAATCCGGACACGTCGGACCGGAAGCAATCACATCGAGAGGATCACCGATAACGTCCGACAGGATGAGACTGACAAAGCAAGCCGGATAAATAGCTTTCGCCAGCTGCCCTCCTTTTACCTTTGAGAGATGCTTTCGCACGGTATTGATCTGTTGGATATCCGCTCCACTTTCGATCAGAAGTTGATTCATCGCAATCAGATCATCCAGCGTGGCATCCTCCGGATAGTCGGCTAACAAGGAAGAAGCGCCACCCGATATCAGACAGACCACCAGATCATCTTTACCGGCTTTTTCTACAATCTCCAGAATATCTTTTGTTACCTGAATACCCTTCTTATCAGGTATCGGGTGAGCAGCCTCACTCACTTTCATTCGTTTCAACGCACAAGCATGCCCCTGCTTTACCACGATATGCCCCTGCGTGATCCTGTCACCCAATATCGATTCAAGTCCCCTCGCCATCAAAGCACTTGCTTTACCCGCACCTATCACATATATATGCTGAAAAGTGTCAAGAGGAAAAGGATGACTCGCAACGTAAAGAACATTATCCGTGATCTTTACCTGCGAACGAATCAATTGATCAGGCAATACATGATCAACACCCGAACGGAATATTTGTTCTGCGAGGCTCTTCATTTTCATACTGACCAGATTATAAAATGAACCAGGAAGTAATCAACACGCAACCAAACACGGTAACGCCCATAATGACAGTAGCAGTAGAAAAAACCTTCAGCGTAGTATCCGGACTAATTCCCGAAAACCGGGTGACCACCCAGAAGTAAGAGTCATTGGCATGCGAAATCATCATAGAACCGGCACTCATAGCAAGCATCGTCAGCAGTTTGCCCATCTCCGTATCCAGTCCCAACACAGGAAGGATGGGTGTAACAAATGCGGCAGCAGTGATAATCGCCACGGTCGAAGATCCCTGCGCGGTTTTTAAGACAGCAGTAATCAGAAACGGAACAGCAATGCCCATTCCTGTTTGGACCAGAAACTCTCCGGCATACGTTCCAATCCCGGTATCTTTTATCACGAGACCAAACATTCCCCCGGCAGCCGTCACAACTAAAATGGGACCTGCCTTCCTGACCGCTCTTTCAAGAAGCGTATTGATGGATTCAATATTGATACTTTTCAGTAGCAATAAAGACAACAAGACACCGACAAAAAGAGCAATAATCGGTTGCCCTAAAAACAAAAGCACTTTAATGAGAAAGAACTCACCGGTCAGACCAAAAACGCTCAACAAAGAGTTTATAGCAATCAAAATGATAGGAACAGCAACAGGAACCAACGATTTGAAGACGCTAGGAAGCTCCTTTTCTACACTATCTTCCGTAAAACTCTCTTCAGATTCATCTCCAAAAACACATTTGCGGGTTTTCCATCGGGTCCAGAAATAACCAGCCAGCGCACCGGGAATAGCAAAGATAATGCCAAGAACAATCAGATATCCTATATTTACATTCAGCATACCGGAAGCAGCCAACGACCCCGGATGAGTGGGGATTAAGTTATGAACAGAGTACAACGACGTAGCCAAAACAACCGCGATAAAAGGCATCGCCGTTTTTGTCTTACTGCTGAAAGACTTTGCCAGTCCGCTCAAGATGATGAAACCCGAATCGCAAAAGATCGGCAGTCCGGCGATGAACCCGGTGATCCCCAAAGCAGCTGGAGCTTTATCCTTACCGGTTTTGGACAAGATATAATTGGCTATACTGGCTGCTCCCCCTGATTCATCGAGTACAGCAGCAATGATTGCTCCAAAAATGATCAGAAGACCGATGGAAGCCATAGTATTTCCAAAACCCTCCTTGAGAATACTGATCACGTCGTGATCAGGAACTGCAACAATTGCCAGCAACAAAGCGACGATGAACAAAGAAATGAAAGCATTCAGTTTGACCACTGAAGTAAGCAGGATGATAAGCACAATGCTTAAAAAGACAACGATGGAAAGCATCAGAACACTCATGATTCGTTTTTTATGATATTAAAATGGACTCTCAGACTTCTTCCAGAGATAAAGTGAACAGATCTTAGCGACAAACCACGATGCAGAACCACCAGTCCCAAGGAGCAACAAAGTTATACTAAAAAACACGATCACCAAACATCATGACACTTTTTGAACCGTTGCTCAATAAACTGTCTCAAGCTGCAAAGATAAAAAATGAAACATCAATACCATACGTTTGGTATGAAGTTACCTTGATGATGGGATTGTGAGGGTGAGCCGAAACTCTGACCTTTGCATCATAATTATTTAGAAAATGAAGAAGAAATGAATGCAGTATTATTAGCAGACAATCAGGATATCACTCAGCTGGGTATTCGACAACTTTGTGAAGAAGCTCAAATCACAGAATTCAATAGAGCGACTACTAAAATTGAACTTGTGCAGCTCCTTCAGAAAGTTCCAGATAGCATCATTATCCTTGATTATACCCTGTTTGATTTTGCAGGTGTGGAAAACCTGTTGCTCGTGCAGGAAAGATTTCCCTATGCACATTGGATCCTGTTTAGCGACGAACTGAATGAAAACATCGTTCAACGTACCATATTTGAGAGCCATACCATCAGCATTGTGATGAAAAACAGTTCGCTCTCGGAGATAAAAGATTGTATACGCTATGCCATCAACGGTGAGCACTTCATCTGTCAGCATGTCGCAGTGCTATTGCTCACGAACCAGCGCAGTAAGGAAAAGAAAACAACGGAAGCACTGACTCCAACCGAGAAAGAAATTCTGCGCTCCATCTCTCTCGGTAAAACCACAAAAGAGATCGCTTCAGAACGCTTTTCAAGTATCCATACCATTAATACACACCGTAAAAATATCTTTCATAAGATCGATGTCAATACGGCACACGAAGCAACCAAATATGCCTTTAGAGCCGGACTAGTAGATATTGCGGAGTATTCTATCTGAATACTCCGCAATTCTTTAACTCTTTTCGAACCCTTCTTCAATAAACGCTTCATCCAAATGCCTGTTCCAAATCAGCAATCAAATCCTGAACATCTTCGATGCCAACAGAAACCCTGATGAGCGTATCAGTTATTCCAATTTGCTCACGTACCTCTTTAGATACCGAAGCATGAGTCATCAACGAAGGCAGTTCAATGAGAGATTCTACCCCACCCAGACTTTCTGCCAATGCAAAGAGTGTGAGCTTTTCCAAAAAAGATCTTGCATCGTCAATCGTTCCTTTTATTTCAAACGAAAGGACACCACCGAAACCTGACGCCTGAGCTTTCGCTAAAGCATGCTGAGGATGACTCTTCAGACCCGGATAAATGACTCTGCTCACTTTGGGATGATTCTCCAGATACTCTGCCACTTTAAAGGCATTTTCCTGATGCTTTTCCAACCGCAACGCAAGAGTCTTGACTCCACGCAGCGTAAGATAGGAATCGAACGGTGACAACACCGCTCCAACCGCATTCTGATGATATTGAATTCGTTCGTAATAATTCTGATCATTCACCAATACAGCACCTCCCAATACATCACTGTGCCCGCCAATATATTTCGTAGAACTATGTACGACCACATCCGCTCCCAAATCCAGAGGCTTCTGGAAATAAGGAGAAAGAAACGTGTTATCAACCACCAATATCAGACCGTTTCTGTGAGTAATCCCGGAGATAGCCCGGATATCGGAAAGCTTTAATAAGGGATTGGTAGGAGACTCAATCCACACCAATTTCGTATTCGACTTTATCGCTTTCTCAATTGACGGACTGTACGTTGCATCCACATACGACACTTCAAATCCGAAATTGGAAAACACATTATTAAAGAGTCGTTTCGTACCTCCATATAAATCATCGAAAGCAATCACATGATCGCCCGGTTTGAGTAAAGCCAGTAATACTGTCGATTCCGCAGCCAATCCCGAACTGAACACCAAACCATGTTCCGCGTTTTCAAGTGAGGCAAGCTTCAACTCCAAAGCATGACGGGTTGGGTTTAGTGAACGGGTGTAATCATAACCTGCCGTTGGCTCATCTACTTTCTTCCTGGCAAATGTGGTTGACAGATGAATAGGAATGACGACATCACCTGTCCCCCCATCTCTAAAATCAGGTATTTCACCTGTATGAACGGCTTTTGTAGCAAAGCCCTGACTTATTTTTGAGCTCATACCTTTTCTTATTTATAACGTAAATAATTAATAAAATCGATTCGGGTAATCAGACCTTCAAAGTTCCCCTGTTCATCCTCCACGATAGCAACCAAACCAGCATTGAGTATCCGTGCCAGTTCATCTATGGAAGCCGTATAGGTAATGGTTGTCAGTTCTTTGGTCATAATATCTTTCACCAGCGTATCCATCGTATAGTTCTTCGCATAAAGAGCCAACAACAAGTCTGACTCGTCTAAAATGCCAACCACCTTATCACCTTCCAATACAGGTAACTGAGAAATATTATACAATTTCAAGCGACCATACACCGCTTTTAAAGTATCATCCGGCACTGCATACACAATGGCATTATCTTCATAGCGACGTGAAATAATATCACGTAAATCACCCTGTTTTTTACTCTCGGTAAGACCCTGATCAATCAACCAATAGTCGTTGTACATCTTGGACAAATACTTATTTCCGCTATCACAGGCAAGAGTCACTACCCGTTTAGGAGTCGTTTGTTCGCGGCAATACCGGATCGCGGCACTCACCAATGTTCCGGAAGATGATCCGGCTAAGATACCCTCGTTTTTAAGCAGATCACGTACAGCATCAAAACTCTCCTTATCACTCACTGTGTATGCTTTTTTCGTGAGTGAGAAGTCTGCGATAGACGGCACAAAGTCTTCGCCGATTCCTTCCACAAGCCATGAACCCGCATCTGTCCGGGTCACTCCCCGATTGATATAATCAGCCAGAATAGAACCCTTCGGATCAGCCAGTACAAATTCTGTGTGCGGAGATACTTTTTGAAAGAAATGAGTCAACCCCGTCACTGTCCCCGACGAACCGACACCCACTACCACAGCATCAACATGATGATCCAGCTGTTCCCATATCTCAGGACCGGTAGTAGTCTCGTGAGCCAGAGGATTAGCCGGATTCTCAAATTGATTGACAAAGAAGGCACCTCTTTCTATAGCAACCCGTTGAGCATAATCCTGATAATATTCCGGATGACCTTTGCCCACATCTGATCGGGTGAGCAGAATCTCCACTCCCAACGCACGCAGATGATTAATTTTCTCCTGACTCATCTTGTCCGGTATGACTAAAATAAGTTTATACCCTTTCATTCGTGCCACTAATGCCAGTCCTATGCCGGTATTCCCGGCAGTAGCTTCAATGATGGAACCTCCGGGTTTTAATAACCCCCTCTCTTCAGCATCATTAATCAACGAGACCGCAACCCGATCTTTAATGGATCCACCCGGATTTTGATTTTCCAGTTTGATGAACAAACGGCAAAGTCCTGTGTCAGTATGAGTAAGTTCGACAACCGGTGTATTGCCAATTGTGTCCAAAATGTTTGTAGCAACCTGTAGAGACATATCTTTTAATTTATAAAGTGACAACTTCCAACGCCGGTTCGGAGAAACCGCTAAAATATCTTGTGTATTATAATATATGCCCTTGTTCATTCGACTTTAATTGTAGTTCTTTATCGAATGCAAAGGTATCGGGTTTGTAGTTCACCCGAAATACCGTTGATTGGTCATTTTTTCTAACCAATTCTTGGTATATGATTGTTTTTTGGGGCTACAAACGACCTGATCTTAATTGATGATATTAATTGTTTTCACACCAGTTATCAGATTATCTGAAATAGCTTTCACTGTTACACTGCCAGCTTTTGTGGGTTTAATTGTTACTAATATCCTACCCTCATAAGCATTCCGATTATCTGTTTTGTATAGTTCGTGGCTGAACTGATTACCAGAATCAATTCCAATCAACTCTCCTGCACCTTCTACAAATATCTGTATGTTGTTAGTGGCATTCGGGCATCGAACTCCGTTTTTGTCTAATACTTCAATGGGGATATATATCAATTCTCCTTTTGCTAAGTCGACGATCTCTTTTTCAGGACTTAATACCAGTTGCTGAGGTTTGTATGCAGTTTTGATACTATGTTGACTTACTTTTTTTCCATGATTGAAGGCGACAGCCTTCAAAGTACCCTCTTGGTAGTTAACTTGATATTGAGCATAATAGGTGTTTTTGTCCACTTTCTTTTTTCCAAGGCTTTTATTATTAAGTATCAACTCTACTTCTTCACAATTGCTATAAACAAATACGGTATCAACTTCATTTTTGTCAAAATTCCAGTGTGATGCTAAGTTGTAACATTTCCAGTCAAA
>DATCIB010000011.1:0-7643 GCA_036508045.1 Bacteroidales bacterium | reverse complement strand
GATACAAAAAGAAAACGGAATCACACGGCTGATGGTCGATGGCAAACCTTTCATCATGCTTTCCGGCGAACTTCACAACTCAACTTCCTCTACATTGGAATATCTGGAACCCATGATGATGAAGATGAAAGCTATGAACCTTAATTCTGTCATCGCCTCCATATCCTGGGAACAATTTGAACCTAAAGAAGGAACCTATGATTATACGATTATTGATGGCATTATCAAACAGGCGGAAAAATACAATCTGAAAGTCTGCATCATCTGGTTTGCCACATGGAAAAACGGACAGTCTACCTATGCCCCGGGATGGGTAGAGAAAGATACCAAACGGTTTTTCAGAATAAAAGATAAGAACGGCTTCAATACAAACATCATATCTCCATTTTGTGAGCATGCAAAGCTTGCAGATGCAAAAGCATTTGCCGCACTCATGCAAAGAATAAAAGAGGTGGATAAAAATAAAATGGTGATTGTCATGCAACCTGAAAATGAAGTAGGTTGTTTTCAGGATATTGATTATGGAAAGGAAGCACAGGATCAATATAAGAAAGACGTACCGGCAGCATTCCTTTCCTATATCAAGAAGAACGAATCAAAGTTAATGACTGTACTAAAAGACCGTTGGGTGGAAAACGGGAAGAAGAACAAAGGCAGTTGGATCGAAGTCTTTGGGGATAATCCTGATTCGAAAGAGTTTTTTATGGCTTGGCAGTATGCCACCTATATCCAGGAAGTGGTTCGACAAGGAAAACTGGAATATACAATACCGATGTATGTGAATGCCTGGCTCGTGCAATTTGAAGGTCAGCTTCCAGGTGATTATCCTTGTGGCGGACCGGTATCCAAAGTGATGGATGTCTATAAAGCTGCCGCACCGGCTATTGATTGGTGTTCGCCTGATATTTATCTCGCTACTTACAAAGAGGTCTGCTCGATGTATCTGCGCAATGATAATCCCTTGTTTATCCCCGAAACCATACGCGACGCAGGTCGGGTCTTTTATGCCTTTGCCGAACTTAACGCAATGTGTGTGGCTCCTTTTGGCATTGAGGATGGGGCTTCTGATATGCAGCTGATCAGTGGATATAAGGTGTTAAATGAGCTCCTGCCTCTCATCATTCAGTATCAGGGAACAGGTAAAATGAGAGGATACCTGAAACAAAAAGGTGAAAAGGGTACTTCATTTACGATGGGCAACTATATAGTAAACATCACGTATCAAGGCAATGAAGATCCTTCCTACGGATTGGTTATACAGACCGGTCCGGATGAATTTATTCTTTCCGGCATGCGATCCAGTGTCTGGTTTTCAGCGATTGATCCTCAACAAAAGACAGGGATTGCTTATACCTGGGAAGGCGGCTATACGAACGGTACCTGGAAGACTCTGCGCTGGCTCAATGGTGACGAAGCCTCTGCTGATGGATTCGTGATGTATGGAAGAAAATCATATTACGCAAAAACACTGACTCAGGCCGGCGAGCTTCCACCTCAACCTATTGAAGGGATGGAACAAAAAGCCGGAACAGAGGTAAAAGAAATTATCGAGCCGGGTATCTATCAGGTTAAACTATATACTTTCCCAAAGAAATAGGAAGACGGAGTCACACGATTACAGCGCGCGTACCCGGCATGCTGTAATCGTGTATTTCTTGCCATCCATCTGTATCACACAATCTTTGGATGAAGAGACAAACCACTTGCCATCCTTCTGCTCCAATGTGACAGTTGAATTCTGAACCGCTTTGATGCTAATATTACCGACATTCAATGCGGTGCCATTACCCAGAAAGAATATCCGGTTGGAGGTACTGGTAATACCAACCAGTGCATACGTCCCCGTCATACTCAAATCCTTATAAGATGCGCTGGAAGTGGCATCCGATTGAGAGAAGATGTAATCCGTACGACCTGATTTGTTCTTTACACAGATACCCACAAAACCATCTGCTGTCGTCTTTGCATCGAAGTAACTCACCGAAGCAATGGCAGAAGGCTCATTCTTCGAACTCGGTTCGAAGATGGAAACAAACGGACGTGTCCATGCCTCTCCCTTCTGACGAGCCACATAGGTTAGCATCGGCTGATCCTTGATTGAATACGGCATACCATTGACACGTCTTAATCCCTCACACATCGGACTCAATGCCGAGTACACCTCCCGATCAGGCTCCCCTTTCTGCCACATCGTCATCGCGATAGCATCACCACCGGACATAGCCATCGTAAATGTTGCTTTCAGATCCTTTGCCGTCAAGGCACTCTTCTTGTCATAAATATAGGAGTATCCATATAAGTGTCCCCCCGCAAAAGCCAGTTCCTCGGTCGGCTGTAAGTTCAGATCACTCCCATCCGCAGCAGTCAAAGTCATCGTCTGTCCGAGGTTATGATAGAAGTAATCATGCATCTTATCATCCTTTTCCACCTTCCGGCTACGAAATATATCCACATAATAGCCCGTGGTCGGCGAAGTCGTAACGATACTCATCAACCGGGTCTGGTCCGCCTGACTCTCCGGTTCGCGAAAGTACACATTACTATAACTGATCCCTTTATAAAGACCCTCTTTTACTTCCGGTGCCGGATAACAACTGCGCAGTTCGAAGGAATGATTGCTCTTCATGATCGGATAACTTGACACGCCATCTACACAAACTGTATTATGAGAAGGAAACTGACCGTAATATTCCAGATAATCCAATCCGGAATAGAGTGCCAAACCGATGCCTGCATCCGGAGCCAGCGTGTAACCCTTGCCATACAGTTCCATGGAAATACCATTCGCATGCATGTGATTGCCTTCCGAAGCATTCTCTGAGATCATCAGACTGTATCGCGGATTCATTCCGTTACGCTGCACGAACCAGCTCACATTAGGTGCCCAGAAAGTCGGTGTCACATAGTCATCGATAGTACCTGCCGCGATCGAAGCATCGAGCACCAGTGGCTGATCGGTGAAGAATGAATGGACAGAGACCCAGCGGCTGTGCCGATCCTCCGTCGGCATCTCATACTCCGGACTAAACAATTTGAGCATTGCGGTAAACTTCCGCTCCTGCTCTTTCTTTCCATATACTTGCGCATTCTGCACCATCCGTTCAAAAGGTCCGGAAGAGAGCGTATGCGGATGCGTATCCCCAAACCCCACTATCATTCTGTTGGGAAACAGATACTGCGGCAACGTAGCCACTGCTTTTTCCACTACCGGAAGTTCCACGAGCAGATCCCTCTTCAAGGTCCGGTCAAACAAGTTGACAAAGTTTGCATAATCACCTACCACACCCATGCTGTAGCCCGGACACTCTGCCCAGATCCCCGTCTGCGGATCAAACCCATAGTCGGCAAGTTTTGCCAGTCCCCACTGACGGATACTTGTCGCATGTAGCACCTTGTCTATATAGTACTCCCGCCCTTTGCCATCCGTATAAGTCTGATTGTCCTCCAGCACCAGGGCAATGTCCATGATGAAACGTGCCTGAATCAGGTCCCAGTTATTGTGAGGCACTCCATTGTCTATAATATTGTCCGCCCATTTCTTGAAGGCACCTGCATAGACAGCCATCTGATCCGGCTTGTTGACCTTCAGGTAGTCATACAGAAAATCATACAACGGCACCAGCGCATTCAGCGCATCCTCATGAATCACTTCAAAAGAAGTCATCCCTACCAGCGTCTGTTGATGCCCATGATTCAGATCCTTCGGCACATGGCGGTAATAGATGCCCTTCATATACACATCAAAGACCGAAGCTGCACTCAGCGCATATTTATCTTCTCCGGTAATCCAGTAAAGAAAAGCCGCATCACGTGCCACATTCAGGATATCCATATTCGTGGCAGCCACCTGATTGCCCGTCTTGCTGATACTAGCCCACTCCATTGGATGACCCTCCAAGGCATTGTTGGGCAGAAACAGTCCCCGCGGATCCTCTTCATACGCCGTAATATCTTCAATCTTCGGACGACCGTACATCGTAGAGTTGCTACGTGCCCCATTATACATGACAGTAGGCACGGGTGCTTTTTCTCCACCCGCATTACTATAAAATTCCCCTTGAATAAACACATCTGTCGCATGCGATTTCCAGTACATCCTCAGGCGTGAGGAAAGAAAATCTGCATCCCGGTTTGCATACACATCCGTCCGTTGCTTCAGTTTGTCCAGTACATTCTTCGCCCAAGCCTCGTTACTGATCTGTTTCAGCGTCTCTTTTTTCCCCTCCGCCGTAGTCAGTACCCGCGGATGACTCTGCGGCAGCTGCACATTAACAGCGATCTCTTGTGCAGCGAGTGAACTGCCAAACAGCAGATAAGCCCCGATAAGTATATTCTTCATATAGATTCTTTTTTTGAAATACGTGACATCCACACTTTTTACTCAATCGAAAGAGTTTTAATTTCATACCCGCATCTCTTGTGATGTAGAATAAGGAGACTGCAAAAAATCAGCAGTCTAAAACGTTTATTGCCAATGGACAAACAGTAAGGCGGGATCCTCGCTATTGAGTAGCCGTGGATTATTGCCAAGCCGATGCAGATTTATATTACTTTTAATCAGGTTTTTGTCAAAAGCCTCCGGTAGTATGCGGGATAGTCCGATGGAGGTAAGAAAACGATTCAATATAATAATTACAAATTTCTAACCAGTTAGTCCATTACTCTGCGGCAGATGTCAGCAGCATATCAGCGACTCCCTGTTCCGTCCGTTGAGCATCGAGCATCTAGCTTTTCAAAACCCGGTGAATTCTTCGATACAAACTCAGGTACCGTTGTCTTCATCAGCATCACCGTATCTTCCACCTTCACATCCCGGGAGAGAGACTCAAATTGAGAATATGTCAGCAGGATCTCTTGATAGCTATAATCACGCACTTTCGCCACACGAATCTTCTCATGTACAGTAGGAATAGTATCCTCCTCGTTGCTGAGCATCTCTTCAAAGAGCTTCTCACCAGGACGAAGACCCGTATATTTAATCAGGATATCCTTATCAGGCACATATCCTGCCAGTTCGATCATCCGTCGCGCAAGATCGACGATCTTCACCGCCTCACCCATCTCAAACACAAATATATCATTGCCATTGCCCAGAGTCGCCGCTTCCATCACCAGGCGGCAGGCCTCGGGAATCGTCATAAAGAAACGGATGATATCCGGGTGCGTCACCGTCACCGGACCACCCCGTTCGATCTGAGACCGGAAGCGCGGGATCACCGAACCATTGCTACCCAGTACATTACCAAAACGCGTTGTCACAAATTTCGTCTTTCCTTGCACAATTCCCTCATGAAGGGCTTTGCCCAGACTCTGCACATAGATCTCCGCCAGTCGTTTGGAGCACCCCATCACATTGGTCGGGTTCACCGCCTTATCCGTAGAGATCATGATCATCATCTCAGCACCATACTTCACCGACATATCCGCTACCTGTCTGGTGCCGATCACATTGACCAGTACGGCCTCGCACGGATTTTCCTCCATCAGCGGCACGTGCTTATACGCGGCCGCATGAAACACGATCTCCGGACGATAACGGTCAAATACCATATTCACCCGTTGCAACACCCGCACATCGCCCACTATCGGAGCAAATTTAAGTTCCGGAAACGAATGCTCCAGTTCCAGACGAAGCTCATGCATCGGCGTCTCTGCCGAATCAAACAACACCAGTTTTTTCACTCCGAGCATTGCAAGCTGGCGGCACAATTCGCTGCCGATACTCCCCGCCGCACCGGTCACCAGCACCGTCTTGCCCCTGAACTGCGCGTCAACCTCCTTCATATTGATATGAATCTCCTCACGTCCCAGCAGATCCTCGATCTTCAGCTGCCTCAGTTCGGTATGTATCAGACGTTCCCCACCTACTTCATTGATAGGAGGAGCGATAAACGTTTTTACTCCGGCACGAGCACAATAGCTGATCAGGCGGTCCTTCTCTGTCTGCGCCTGGTCATAGCGTGCAAACAAGACACCCTTGATCTCTTTACGGGGAATAAAATTAACGAAATCATCTTCATTCCTGAAGTAAAAAACCGGAAGACCCGCAAGATAATACGAATCCAACTCACGTTCAAAGACATAAAAGCCCAACACGTGGTAATTTTTACTCTCTGCCATTCGTTTCACCAGTGCCGCACTTTCATTGGTCGTACCATAAATCAGAATCAGGTTCTTACTCCTGATTGGTTCCCCGTTCGCCTTGATCCGCTGATACAGATTAACCATAACCATCCGGATCGCCACCAGCGAAATGGAGGTGATCATCATATCAAACAAGATAAAAACAGCCAGATGATTGTCGATCAGATAAATCCGGTGCACAAACAGCACAACAAGTATATACAGGATCACATCTTTCAGAAGAATGGAAAAACCGATCCGCCACAAGTCTGACAGCGTGGAATGGCGGATGACATGTCTATACGTCTTGAACATATAAAAAGCAGACATCCCCGCTACGCAAGAGATGAGCGACAGCCAAAACATCGTTATAGGTACAGTCGGAATACTTGTCAGGTGGCAAACGGTATAATAGGCAATCAACGTGCAAACTACAGAGACGATAAGATCAATAAGTAAGACTATCTTGTAATTCAAATAATGCGACGATAAGATTCGCTCGAGATATTTACGCAGACTGTGCATAGGATATATAATATTATCTATTACGGATCTGAAAAACCAGTCCACAAAAATAGTATAATTTCTTTACACTACGCACGTAAATGGCAAAATAGTAAAGACCTTTAACGTTACACCCCATATACTGCATTCTGCATCCTGAGGTCTTGACGTTTAAGACACAAAAAAACCCGTCGGAAAAGGTTCTGTTAAATAAATAAATGAATATCTTTGCCTGAAGTTACATCTAATTTCTAACCATTGAACCTCTAAATGCCATGAAAAGAAAGCTCTTTCCCCTCTCAATGACGTTCCTTCTGCTGTCACTCCTTTTTGCCCTGAGCAGCTGCGAGAACAACAACGTTGACGACACCGCCAAAACTACCATTCAGGTTACCGGTATCCAATTTACACCCAACTGCTATACCGATAGCGGAAAAGTGGTAGGTATTGATTTCGATATTGCGAACACAGCACTTCTTCAGGCAGGTGTCAACGTAGATTTTAGTCTTGCCAACTCTTGGGACGAAGGTTATAATGCAACGTTAAACGGCAAAAACCGTGCCATGCTGACCGTCGGTTATTCCGCTGATCGCAAAGACCAGTTCAAATGGGCAGGCCCCACCAGTCAGGGAATGTACGGCATCTTTTGCCATGGGGCATCAGGATATACATTTCCTCTGAGTATTGATGCATCCAAAGAAATCGGATCCATCGCCGTTGTCCGCAACTGGTTGGAAACAAAGACGCTGGAAGATCTCGGCTTTCACAACCTGGTCTACTATGACACCTATGAAGCAGCGCTGGCCGACTTTATGAATGGGACTATCCAGTTCATCGCAAGCGACTTTTTTCACCTGATAAGTGCGCTCCCCAGCGGATACTTTATGGCAAATGTCATGACAGTGACGCGCTATCACACGGTCTATTATTACATTGCATTCTCCAAAGATGTGGACGATGCCGTTGTAGCAAAATGCCAGTCTGCCATTGAGACGATGATCAAAAACAAGTCAACG
>DATCIB010000010.1:0-7657 GCA_036508045.1 Bacteroidales bacterium | reverse complement strand
AGTGAAGTCAGCCATTATTGGCAGATTGATCCGCAGAAATGCACCCAGTGCGGACGATGTGAGACCGATTGTGTACTCCAGGTTTCAGCTGTTAAATGTATTCATGCAAACAAGATATGTGGCTACTGCGATTTGTGTGGTGGTTATTATCGTTCAAATGTCAAAGAATTGAATACGGCGGCAGAGAATCTGATGTGTCCCACCGGAGCCATCCAGCGAAAATTTGTAGAAGATCCTTACTTCGAATATTCCATAGACGAAAGTCTGTGCAACGGATGCGGTAAATGTGTGAAAGGATGCAGTTCATTCGGAAATGGCTCCCTCTACCTGCAGATCAAACGTGATCTTTGCAAAGATTGCAATGAATGTAGTATTGCCACTGTATGTGCGTCCAATGCGATCACCCGCGTTTCTTTGGATAAGCCTTATAAACTAAAAGACGAATAGAATGATGAATAAGATACTACTGATCTGTCTGTTTCTGCTTCAACTTGGTCAAGGAGTGGCACAAAACAGGTTTCCCAAACCTGATTTTGAATCGGGATACAAATATCCGGAAATACACTATGCTATACCCAATGAAGAACTGCTTGTGATGGTAGATATTGTCCTTTTGGTCGCTTTGATGGGAATCGTATCCTGGGCTGTAATCAGAAAGCGGACGAGGAAACCGATCATCTGGGTTTCCGTTATTTCGGTCGCATACTTTGGGTTCTTTCGCCACGGATGTGTTTGTAGTATCGGATCTATTCAGAATATTTCCCTTGCTCTCGTAGATAATACATATGTATTGCCCTTGTCTGTATTATTGTTTTTCATCTTGCCGGTGTTGTTTGCGTTCTTGTTTGGCAGAGTCTTTTGTGCGGGTGTGTGCCCCTTCGGTGCTTTGCAAGAGCTGGTACATATAAAGAGTTACAAACTGCCACGAACCCTGACAATTCTATTAGGCATGATTCCCTGGATTTACCTGATCTTTGCCATATTGTATGCAATTACAAGGACTAGTTTCATTATTTGTCACTTCGATCCTTTCATAGGAATCTTTCGTTTAGGGGGTGAACTAGGAATGATACTATTCGGTGTCATTCTTCTTATCCTGGCAATATTTACGGGAAGACCTTTCTGCCGTTTTATGTGTCCTTATGGTGCTCTTCTCAGCCTTTTCTCTTCCGTTTCGATATGGAAAGTCCGATTGACCGATAAATCCTGCATCAATTGTGAACTTTGTCACAATGCCTGTCCGGTAGATGCTATAAAGGCACCTTATCTAAAGAAGGCCACAGAAAGTAGACTGCGGGGCGTAAAAAGACTTTTGAATTATTTTGTTCTCCTGCCTTTCATGATACTATGCGGAGCCTTTCTGATGCGTTCGGTAAGTAACGAGCTCAGCCGATCCAATAAGGAAGTGCGTTTATATGAGATGGTCATACAACACGAAGCTAATCCAGAGGAAGTGCTTTCTGTCGAATTGGAAGCCTTTTACGGACAGGGTGGTGTAGTGGAAGAGTTAGCGAAAAGGGCTGAAAAGGTACAGACAGATTTTAATTTCTATTCTACGATAGCAGGTGTTTTCATTGGACTGGTTATTGGAATCACTCTGATCGAACTTTCAGTCAAACGCACACGCAAACTATATGAGATTGATCACGCTGCTTGCGTAGGATGCGCCAGATGTTTTAGTTATTGTCCACAATATAAAATCGGAAACGAATCAGGAAATACATCATTATGAATAAAGTGATTCTAAGAAATATAGCTATCATATCGGCTATATTTATTGTTACCTTCTCGATCATGTTGATTACAAATTATTTTCAAGTGAGAGGTACTACACCTCTTCAAACGGAAGTAGTTGAAACGCTGAAAAAGCTGAATGATGAGAATAACGGCAATCTTGCTTTGCAGGAACAGATACGCCAACTGGATTTATTGGCCCGGAAGGCCTATTTTGTACGGATCGACCATTTGATGGTTGGTGTTTATATCCTGCTGGGTATGCTGATTGTCTTCATTGTCAGTGCACGACTTTATTTTGTACGTGACAAGAACATCCCTCTTAAAGCGATAGATCAGATGGATGAATGGATTATTAAAACTCGGGCCCGCAAATATGTTGGATGGATTGCCTCGGGGATAGCGGCCGTTGCTCTCATTTTCGTGGTGCTGACCTCTCCCTATCTGACAACAAAAGGAACAACACCGAAGACGGAAGAAGCAGTTACTGCCGCCAAACTTCCCGAAACAGAAAACAACCCTGAGCAAGCCATGCCATCAGACAGTTTGGCAATCGTAAGTGCGGAGGCAGACTCCTCGAAATTACCTGTTGATTCAGCTAGCAAGCAGTCCCCCGTTTCAAAAATCACTCACAATGCCTTCCGTGGAAATAATTCCAATGGCATCTCTTCCGCAAAAGGGGTACCCGTACAGTGGAATCTTGGTAGTGGTGCCCATATTGCCTGGAAGCACAACATACCGCGTGCCGGATTCAATTCACCCATCATCAATGGGAATAAAGTATTCTTCTCCGGCGCAGACGATAAAGCTCGTGAACTCTATTGTTATGACCTTACTACCGGCAAACAACTTTGGACATTGGCCGCTGTCAATATTCCCGGTTCTCCCTCCAAAATGCCGGAAACAACAGTGGACACAGGACTTGCGGCATCCAGTGTAGCGACCAATGGCAAACAGGTATGCGCGATCTTTGCTACTGGTGATATCATCTGTGCGGATATGGAAGGGAAGAAGTTATGGGCTAAAAACCTTGGTAAACCGGATAATCACTACGGATATGCCTCTTCTCTTCTTACATTCGGCAATTTGCTCATTGTGCAGTATGACAACCAAAACTCCCCAAAGGTGGTTGCCCTCGATATTACCACCGGAGCTGAACGATGGAGCAAGAGCAGGAAGGAAAAGGTGACCTGGAGTTCGCCGGTCATTGCCTATGTAAATAACAAACCTCAACTGGTGCTGATGGGTAATCCGGCAATTACAGGGTATAATCCCAATACTGGTGAACAACTTTGGAGGGTGGAATGTATGACTGGGGAAGTCGGTTCAAGTGCTTGTAGCTCCAATGGAATTGTCTTTGGAGCCAGCGAATATGCCAAACTTATAGCGATCAATGCTGCTGATGGAAGTGTCCTTTGGGAAGCAAACGACTACCTTCCGGAAGTCTCCAGTCCGGTAGCGACTAAAGATTATGTGTATTTGGCAACCAGTTATGGAACAGTGGCTTCCTATGACATAAAGACGGGGAAACTCGGTAAAGTGCACGAACTGAATGGTTCGCAATTTTATTCATCCCCCATCATTGCCGAAGGGAAGATTTTCCTTTTTAGTAACGATGGAAAGATGCATGTGTTTTCTGCTGATGCTGAGTTTCGTTTGTTACAATCTTTCGAAACGGGAGAAAAAACGTTTGCCACCCCGGCCTTTACCGACAATAAAATTGTGGTGCGCACTGAAAAGAGTATTTACTGTGTAACTACAAATTGATATGGCATGTAATTGTGTAAACAGTGAAGTAGAAACCAATGAGGCGATGATTGCCCGGGTGGATGCTATTATTGATAGGATAGGGAAGACGCGAGATATTATTATTCCATTGCTGCAAGCTCTGCAGCAGGAATTCAGTTATCTTTCTTCCACTGCAGTTGAACGTATTTATGAACGGACAGAGATCGACCGGGCTCAATTGATAAGCGTTTCCACTTTCTATTCGCAGTTTCGCCATATCCCTTATGGAAAGCACCTTATCAAGGTCTGTACCGGAACTGCCTGCCATGTAAAAGGAGCAGGAAATGTATATGATTCTTTTATACGCGAACTAAAAATAGAGAATGACAGTATAACAACATCCGACAAGTTGTTTTCCATCGAGAAAATTGCTTGTTTGGGTTGTTGCACTTTGGCCCCGGTAGTTCAGATTGATGAGAAAATATATGGTCACGTCCTTCCGGGAAAGGTAAACGAGGTCATTGAGGACTTTTTGCTTCTTCAGGACAAGATTGACAAAGAAGAAACCGAACATGCACGCCGGAAGATAGCCGGAGAAATCCGTCTCGGAATGGGTTCGTGTTGCCAGGCCAGTGGTTCATCTGATATATATAAGGAGCTTCAATCGGCTTCCATTGAGTTGGGTATTGAAGTTAATATCAAGCCTGTAGGCTGTGTGGGAGTTTGTAATAAAGTGCCTTTGATAGATGTCGTCCTTCCCGACGGTTCAATAACCCGTTATCCCAAAGTGAAAGCGTCTGAAATTAAAGAGATACTTCATCATCACTTTAAACCGGTTGGATATCTGAGTCGTTGGAAAAACAACTTTCTGAACCAGGTTGATACCTTTCATACTGATGTTACTTGGGATAATGTGATATGGAAGTCCGAACACGAGCGAACGGGAGTGATAGATACTTTTCTTACCGGTCAGAAACATATCTCTACTGAAGGATTTGGCTTTCTCGCTCCTTTAAATATAGAAGAGTACATAGCACATACTGGTTTTGATGCTCTGAAAAAGGTACTATCTTCCTATGACAGAAAGGAAGTTGTCAATACAATACTAAAAAGTGGTATCAGAGGACGGGGAGGTGGTGGTTTCACCACCGGAAAGAAGTGGGAGATTGTAGCCTCTTCGCTTAAAAAGGACAAATATGTCATCTGCAACGGTGACGAGGGGGATCCCGGTGCTTTTATGGACCGTATGATGCTTGAATCTTATCCTTACAGGGTCATTGAAGGGATGATTATTGCAGGATATGCAGTTGGAGCTAATAAAGGAATCTTTTATATCCGTGCCGAATACCCGCTTGCTGTGACACGTATCCGTGCGGCTCTCCAGCTCTGCCGTGAGCAGAACCTGATTGGTCAACACATTGCCGGCAGCAGTTTCTCATTCGATGTATCTATATTCGAAGGTGCCGGAGCTTTTGTCTGCGGTGAAGAGACAGCGCTTATTGCTTCGATCGAAGGGGAACGTGGCTTCCCGAAGCAACGTCCTCCTTATCCCGCTGTCGAGGGACTGAATGGCAAGCCTACATTGGTAAATAATGTGGAGACGTTGAGTCAGATACCTTATATAATAAACAATGGGGCCGATCAATACAGTCAAATAGGTACCAAGGGAAGTAAAGGAACAAAAGTCTTTGCCCTGGCAGGAAAGATACGCTTTGGTGGACTCATCGAAGTTCCGATGGGAATAACTCTTAACCAGATTATTTATGATATTGGAGGTGGGGTGGAAGGAGACGAGAAACTGAAAGCTGTTCAGATAGGAGGACCTTCCGGTGGTTGTATTCCCGCTCATTTGTGTGATATGCAGGTTGATTTTGATGCTTTTAATCAAATGGGAGCTATGATGGGTTCCGGAGGACTGGTCGTACTGAGCGAAAGTGATTGTATGGTGGATATGGCGCGGTATTTTTTGAGTTTTACTTGCGATCAGTCCTGTGGGAAATGTACGTTTTGCCGGGTAGGTATCCGTCGTATGCTTGATATACTTGATAAATTATGCAGCGGAAAAGCGGAGATGGCAGATATAGATACATTGGAAGAACTAGCATTGAATGTTAAGAAAGCATCTCTTTGCGGTTTGGGTAAAACGGCCCCTAATCCAGTGCTGACTACCCTCAGATATTTTCGTGAGGAATACGAGTCACATGTAAAAGGAATATGCAAGACGGGTACATGTAAAGAGATGATTAAATATGTAGTTTCCGATGATTGTATCGGTTGCACCCGTTGTGCAAAAGCTTGTCCGGTGGATGCCATTCCCTATACTCCTTACGAAGTTCATACTATTGACACTGAGAAGTGTGTGCTCTGTGGCTTGTGTATAAACGAATGCAACTATGACGCCATACACAAGGTGCCATTGATCCATTTAAAATAAACGAAAGAGAATATGGTGATTACAATAGATCATGTAAGTGTTGAAGTATCCAATGGTGAAACTTTGCTGGAGGTTGCCCGTAGGACGGGATATTCTATTCCTTCGCTCTGTTATGCCAAAGAATCTGTTCATAAGTCGTCTTGTATGGTTTGTGCCGTAAAGAACTGTGACAACGGTCAGATTATACCCTCTTGTACAACCCATCCAATTGAAGGAATGCATATAGAGACTGACAGTGAAGAAGTACGGCTCATTCGTACATTGTCTCTGGAATTATTGCTCAGTGATCATCGGGCTGATTGTGATGCACCCTGTATCATGGTTTGCCCACAAGGATTAAATATCGAGCGGATGCTTCACTACTATGACGGCGCACAGTTTGAGGAGGCTTATGCCGTACTCGATTCTGCTTTCTTGCTTCCACTGATTGCTTGTGACACTTGTAAAGCACCATGCGAAAAAGTCTGTCGTCGTGGTAGTGTGGATCAGGCTGTATCCATCCGTACGATTATCTTGGAAATAGCAGCTAAAGCATATCCCGTTTCTTCAGAAGCGGGAAAGAAGGGTTGGAAACTGGATAAGAACAGATTTCAATCCCGCATCGGACGGTTTACGGAAAAAGAAAGACTCTTTTTGAAGGAGACTAAGATTACTTCTTCTGGTTGTCTGCATTGTACCTGTGCAGGACAAACAGGTTGCAAACTACGTCTTTTTGCCACGGAGGCCGGGATAAAGCGGTCACGCTATGAAAGCTATTCTGCTATACCAGCCATGCAAAAGATTCAAGTGAGCGAAAAGCTTTGGTTTGAACAGGCAAAATGTATTCGCTGTGGACTCTGTGTCTATAATAGTGAAGATGGTTTCACCTTCAAAGGCCGGGGATTTGGTATTCAAGTGGTCATACCCGATGAAAGTAAGAAAAATATGGAGAAAGAGCTGGCTGAGTTATGTCCGACAGGAGCATTATATGTATTGGAAAAGTAATAAATTAATCAGGAGAGTGACTATGAAACGATTGACACTGCTTGGGGTACTGGCATCTCTGTTGATGAGCTGCACGGGAACTAGTAATCAAAGTGACGAGAAAGGCACTATGGATTGGCTTTTGTTTCGGGGAGATGCCGCACTGAGTGGATATACGCATACCCAACTCCCTAAGGAACCTGTGTTACTGTGGAGTTATAGAAGTAATTTACGGACGGTTTCATCACCGGTAGTTCAAGAAGGAACAACCTATTGGTGCGACAATAGGGGGCGTATTCAGGGGGTTAATATAAAGGGAAAGCTAACCTTCGACTATTCACTGAATACTGCAGTTGAAGCTACTCCAATGATTCATGACTCTGTCCTATACATTGGGAGGATTGATGGTTTTCTGACAGCTATTTCTCTTATCCGAAAAGATACTCTGTGGAATTATGAGACCTTGGGACAGATATCCGCTTCGCCCAACTATGTGGATTTTGAAGGCCGGCAGGCAGTCGTGTTTGGCAGTTACGACAATTTCCTTTATTCTGTTGATTATCGTGATGGCAAAATGATAAACCGCTTTGAATCGGGTTACTATCTGAACGGAGCCGTTGCCCTCTGGAAAGGGTATTTCATATTCGGTGGATGTGATTCCTGGCTGCGTATCATTAACTGCAAGACAGGACTTCCTACGGATTCATTGTTGTTGGATGCTTATATTCCGGCATCACCGGCGATTAAGGGTGACTTTTGTTATGTAAGCGACTATTCCGGCAATATGTATGAACTTCA
>DATCIB010000009.1:0-8449 GCA_036508045.1 Bacteroidales bacterium | reverse complement strand
AGAGCGGCAGATATTTCCGAGACATACAAAGAGTATCTTTACCGGTTTCTTTTCTATATTATTCATACAATTCGTTCAATAGTGCTCAAAAGTATAAAATAAATCAGAGTCTGAACCGTTTCATTGGTTAAAGAGAGGTAATCTTCCGACTGGATGACCGGCGAAGAACTGTTTATCTTCTTTCTTACAACTCTTACCGATATGATCTCGATCTTGATTCCGACCTATAAACAGGACTGCTTTCCTCTCGTGAAAGAACTTCACCGTCAGGCTACTGCTCTCGATGTTATTTTTGAGATCCTCGTTGCGGATGATGCTTCGCCGGAACTGCACAGGATCGCAAACCGACAGATCAATTCTTTGGAGCATTGTCGTTTCATCGAACTAAAAGAGAATCTTGGTAGTGGCAGGATCCGTAACTTTCTCGGACGGGAGGCACAATATCCTCTCCTCGTGTTTCTTGATGCTGACACTATCCCATGCGACTCTTCTTTCTTGCAGAGATATCTGGACTGGCCGATGAGTGATACTGTTGTTTGTGGCGGACTGCGTTATCGAATCAAGATACCAACACCCGACCGTACGCTGCGTTACAAATATGGCATAAATGTGGAACAAAAGATCTCAGAGAAGGGAGAGACACCTTCTTCTGTTCCTTTCATTTCCATCAACTTTTCAATCTCCAAAGCACTGTTTGAGCAATACCACTTTGACGAGACCTTTACAGGGTACGGTCATGAAGATACTCTTTACGGCATTCAGCTTCAAAAGAATGGAATTACATACAGATATATCTACAACCCGGTGTTTCATGAGGTTGCTGACACAAACCGCTCATTTCTATTGAAAACAGAGAGAGGTATAGAGAATCTGGCACAGCATTACGATCTGTTTATCGGGTATGTACGTCTGCTGAATATGCACCAAAGGATCTGCAAGTTGAAACTTGAATCTCTTTTAGCTCTTTCTTTTCGAGTGGGAAAGATACTGATGGAACTAAATTTATTGGGGAAACATCCTTCCTTAAAGGTATTTGCATATTACAAACTGGCCTACCTCTGCCAACTTACATCGGGTCAACGTCGTAGTAAATCAGGAAGGATTTAAAGCCCTGCTCCTTGCGCAACTCATCGATAGTACGCCTCAAGTAGAGGCGCATCTTCTCCAATGAAGCATCCAGCTCAATCTTCAAGATTATTTTCTGAATGTAATACGTCTGCACCCGCCCTACAGGAGGTTGGTCCGGACCCAATACCCTGGCACCAAAAACAGCGCGCAACTTTTGCGCGACAACATTGGCCTGGGAAATTGATACTTCACGATCTTTATTCTTGACATAAACACTAATCAAACGGCAGAAAGGAGGATAGTTGAATTTTTCTCTATCGGCCAACTGTGCCATATACATACCGGCATAATCATTTTTGCACACCTGTCCGATGATTTTATGCTTTGGTTGACTGGTTTGCACCACCACGTTTCCCTGTTTGTTTTTTCTTCCGGCACGTCCTGATACCTGAGCCATCAATTGATAAGCACGTTCATGCGCCCTAAAGTCTGGGTAGTTAAGTAATTGATCTGCATTAATCACTCCAACGATGCTTACATTGTCAAAATCAAGTCCCTTGGATATCATCTGCGTGCCAATAAGGATGTCTATATCTCCATTCTCAAAGTCGGAGATAATCTTCTGATAGGATTTACGGCTTCGTGTTGTATCCGTATCCATGCGTCCCAAACGGGCTTCCGGAAATAGCAGCTGTATATCATCTTCTACTTTCTCTGTGCCGAATCCCTTGTAGGTAAGTGTCTTGTTTTCGCAGGAAGGACAACTCCTTGGCACCGGATAGACAGCTCCACAATAGTGACACACAAGCTGATTGATTCCTTTATGATACGTCAGAGAGACATCGCAATGATCACACTTAGGCACCCAGGCACAAGACGGGCATTCAACCATTGGAGCAAAACCTCTGCGATTCTGAAATAGGATTACCTGTTCTTTGCGGGCAAGCGCTTCTTTTATTCCATCCAGAAGAGGTTCGGAGAAGATACCTCTTGCCATTTTCTTCCTGCGTTGCTCTTGCATATCGACGGTAGTAATCTTTGGTAAGGCAATCTCCTGAAAACGCTGAAAAAGTTCGACAAGTCCGTACTTACCATTCCGGACGTTAAAATAAGTCTCGAGAGACGGGGTAGCAGTACCCAGTAATACTTTGGATTGCAACTGATGGGCCAGCATAATCGCTGCGTTACGTGCATGGTAGCGTGGTGCAGGGTCATATTGCTTGTAGCTTGTCTCATGTTCCTCGTCTACGATGATGAGCCCCAGATTGGTAAACGGAAGAAAAAGCGAGGAACGCACACCGACTATCACTCTGCTCCCTTTTTGATGAAGCAGATTATTCCATATCTCCACACGTTCATTGTCCGAGAACTTGGAATGATACACAGCAAGATCTGAACCGAAAACGCGAAGCAGACGTTCAGTGATCTGAGTGGTGAGGGCAATCTCGGGCAGTAGATAAAGCACTTGTTTGCCTCTTTGCAAGGCCTCCTGAATAAGATGTATATAAATCTCTGTCTTTCCACTGGATGTCACTCCATGGAGCAGCACCACTTCTTTCTCCTTAAAAGCATCATGTATGGATTGTAACGCTTCCTGCTGAACCTCATTCAGTGAAAGAGCCTGCAACTCTTCTGCTTCAAGTGACTCCAGCCGGGCAATCTCTTTCTTGTACAATTGAAAGACTCCTTTTTCCACCAGAGCACGAAGGATTGCCGGAGATCCATCGACTTTGAGCAACAACTCTTTCCTTGTCACCTCTTTGGGCTCAGATTCAGAGAAATAGCCGGAGCAGCTTATATATCCCATCAACAAACTCAGTTGCTTAGGGGCTCTTCCCAGTGTATCAAAGAGCTCTTTCATGGAAGATTCTTCCCTGTAAGTCGCAGAAAGAGTAATGCATTGTTCTGTCTTTTGCCGAAAACCTTCTTTCAACTCTTCACTGACTATGATCGCCCCTTTATCAATCAACGAACGGAGTATTGGAAGGAGATTTTTTATTCCACTCTCTTTTTGAAGTTCGAAGATCTTCATCTCGTCATGAGCTTCAAGGAGATCCAAAAGAGTAATCTCTTTCTCTGAGAGCTTTGTATCCACATCAAAATCGGCATTATGCATGACTGTAGTCTCACTCTCAATGCGCAAGCCGGACGGAAATGCCGCTTTATAGACATCTCCTGTTGTACACAGATAATAGGTGGCCATCCATTGCCAGAAATGTAATTGCTGACGTGTGACGACCGGCTTATCATCTAATACAGAAAGTATAGGTTTGATTTGAATCCCTAATGGGCGCTGTTGATGGACACGAAGGACTATGCCGGTGTAAAATTTCTTGCCAAAAGGTACAACAACCCTGAAACCTTCGTCCAAAAGTATCTCGGGATCTGTCACCGCATAGGTATAACTACCAGCCAGTGGAAGGGGCAATATGACATCAATGAACTTTTGCATGTATAGAAAAAAAGTCACTGCAAGAAAGCTCTTGCAGTGACCGTTATCTTTGATAGTACCCTAATCAGAAATAATAAGCCGCACTCACAGAGAAGACTCTGTTCTTTGCATTAAAATCACTCACTACTCCTCCTAAATTACCGTTTGTTACCTCATTTTTTGCAGCATCTGTCAAACCCCAACTGTATTGGATACCAACCTGGAGATGACTTAAAAGCTCAACTCCGGCACCCAGGTTTACTCCTAGATCGAGATCATTGTAGAAATTGGATCTGTTAATCTCACTTGACGTTATCCCTGTCAGATTTGAGAGCGAACGATTACCGGAAATTGCATAGCTCACATAAGGACCGGCAGCGACATACACGCCAACAACCAAAAGTGAAAACTTATATTTCAGATTAACAGGAAGATCCAAATAATGGACTTTATCCTTCACTGTAAACTTAGAACTCCCAAGATCTATGTCATAGCTGCTTCCTTTCTGAGAGTATAACAAAGAGGCCTCGATGCCAAGTCCGACTACAGGAATCATATATTCTACTGAAGGACCAATAAAGAAGCCGGTCATATTTTTAGCACTCAACGTGTTATTTACTCCGGTTGTGTTGAAATCTGACAAATAATTATTCGTCAGATTCAATCCGCCTTTTATACCTTGAGAAAACTGTGCCTGAGCAGGAACAACAGTTAATAAAGTGATTGCGAAAGCCGCAAGGAATGCATTTGTTTTTTTCATATCGTTCTATTTTTATGTAATGTAACTAATCAGGATCTTGTTTACGGAACTATTATATCCGCAAATATATACTATTTTTTCAAGACGAACGTATTCTTCTTAATTATTTTTAGTATAACTCAAAGTGAAGAGATCTCGTTAAAATACAGTAAAGAAGAGATCACTCTAAAGAAATGTGCCTTACATGAATCTCCTCCTGTAAGAAAACGGAAGCAGAGTCACTGAACTTTTCTTCTGATTCTGTGGTAAAGAACGAACAGGTGCCTCCCTTTGAACAACGGTTATCCATCCCGGGATGACGATTCAGATAATCGACCAGACTGCGGGACACATATTCTCCTTGTTCTAATAGCCGGACATGTTCCGGCACATATTGACGGATCTTATTTATCAACAAAGGATAGTGGGTGCAGCCGAGTATTATGGTATCTATCAAGGGATCTTTCTGCAGTAGCCTATCCAGATCTTTACGAACAAAATAATCTGCTCCTGGCTGATCAAATTCGCGATTCTCTACCAAAGGCACCCACATCGGACAGAACTCACTTTGTAAAGATATGGAGGGAAAGAGTTTGGCAATTTCTATCACATAGGAGCCGGATCGGATCGTTCCTTCGGTACCGAGAATGCCGACATGACCGTTACGGGTAATCTCACCGATAGCCTCTACGGTGGGGCGGATCACGCCCAGTACCCTATTGTCTGGAGCAGAAAGAGGTAAGTTAATCTGCTGAATGGAACGCAAGGCCTTGGCGGAGGCTGTATTGCAAGCGAGTATCACAAGAGGACAGCCCATCGCAAAAAGGCGGTTAACCGCCTGCCAGGTAAACTCATAGACTACCTCAAAAGAACGTGTGCCATAGGGTGCACGTGCATTATCTCCCAAATAAATAAAATCATACTCCGGCATATCTGCGAGAAACTGGCGTAAAATGGTCAGTCCTCCATACCCGGAGTCGAATACACCAATAGGCGTTTTTGTGGAACTGCTCATCATGATAATCACTATTTGAAACGTTTCCTATATGCACAAAGAGGCTATCCCCTCCGGAGACAGCCTCTTCGAATTATCTTCTGAATGTTATTGCAAATTAAATTTCTTCTTCATCAGAGGCGTCAGATCGATACTCTTATCAGAGTAATACAGCAATGACGGTGCTTCAAAAACATAAATCAGTCCTTGTTCTGTTGCAACTTCTTTAATGGCGGCAAGGACCTTCTCTTGAATCGGAGCTGCCAAGGTTTCATTCTGAGTCTGAAGATCCTGAAGTGCTTGTTCACGGAAGTTATCAACCTTTGTCTTCAAATCACTAATTTCCTGCGTTCTTCTTGCATTGATCGTAGGAGGAAGTGTGTCTCTTTGCGACACAAACTCTGAATATTTCTTGTTAAATTCTTCATTAAGCTTAACAAATTCGGCTTCATATTTCTTTTGCAAATCGTCCAGTTTCTTCATTACTTCTTTTGCTTCAGGCAGACTTGCCATAAATGCCTTTGTGTCTAAATGTCCAAACTTCAATTCTGCGGTTTGCGCATAACTTCCTGTGCTTAAAACACAGAAAAGAACAACTAAAATTTTCTTCAACATACTATTAATCTTTAAAATGTAAATATCTAATTCAATTATATCGGCTGCAAATGTAACTAATTATTTTGAATAACCGAGTTTTACAAGTACCTCATTACTTATATCTATTTTGGGAGAAGCAAAAATGATGTTCACTCCTGAAGCTCTGTCCAAAATTAACTGATACCCTTTGTCTTCAGAAAGCGTTTTGATTGCTTCATATATTTCATCCTGTATCGGCTTCATCAGACTTTCTCTCTTCTTGTAGAGTTCGCCTTCCGAACCAAAATATTTCCGTTTTAGTTCCTGTGCTTCTTTCTCTTTGGCTATAATCGCATCTTCCTTCTTCTTCTTCATCTCGGCAGACAAGAATACTTGTTCGGCCTGATACTCTTTATACATTGTCTGTACCGCCTCAAGTTGTACCTGGACTTCTGCTTCCCATTTCTTCGAGACCTGCGCAAGCTGTTCATTCGCCATCTCATACGCCGGAATATTCTTTAAAATATATTCCATATCAATCAATGCTATTTTCTGGGCAGAAGCCGAAAAAGACATTGCCATCATCACAAACAAAGCAATAAATAATCGTCTCATAATTGTATACTATAATTGTTTAAAACTCTTGTCCAATCACAAAATGGAACTGACTCTTGCTACTGTCATAGCTGTTGTTAACCTTGTCAAATCCATATCCATAGTCGATACCAAGCATTCCGACCATCGGCAGCATGATACGCAAACCAATACCGGCAGACCGTTTCAAATCAAACGGGTTGAAACTTTTAAAGCTTGTCCATGCATTACCTGCTTCTAAAAATCCCAGAGCATAAATATTCGAGGAATTGGAAAGCATAATCGGATATCTCAGTTCGAGAGCTAATCTTGAATATGCGTTACCATATCCTTTAGACGTTAATGATCCATTTTCATAACCTCTGAGTCCCACAGTTTCTACTGCATAAGTCGAACCGTATCCTGTCATTCCATCACCTCCCACACTGAAAGTTTCAAAAGGCGACTTTTTATTTTTGTTGTAATAGCCCACAAAACCAAAGTCAGCACGGGTCATCAACACCAACTTCTCATTTTTTGATAGTGAAGTATATGTTTTAGAGAGGAATTTCCATTTATGATATTCTATAAACTGGAACTTCTCTTTATTGGACATTTTAGGATCCGAATAATCTTTGCCGTCAAACAATGAATATGGAGGAGTCACTTGCAAAGAAAGTGAGAATGTAGAACCGTCACGCGGGAAAATAGGGTTAAACACAGAATTGCGACCAAGTGTGAAATTAAGATTGACATTATGGCACGATCCATCAGTGATGAGGAAGTATTGCCAGTTGCTCAACTTATAATTCTGATAGGCAAGTTCGGTATAAAAAGTAAAGAAGTCATCCGGCCAGCTCAAACGCCGTCCTGATCCAACGGATACACCAAACAGTCTGATGTACTTATTCGGGTCAGACTCCATGGCTGCCATGTTTGAACTGTAATCACTGTTATAATTGTTATTCAGATAGTTATAATAATATAAGTTATTGCTGCTGTTGTAATAACGGGAGCTCACATCGGTCTGATACGTGTAGTGTGCATTAATGGAAAGAGAGTTCGGACGTTTGCCCCCAAACCATGGTTCCAGAAATGAAACGCTATATGATTGGTAATACACACCATTCGTCTGAGCACTGATACGGAAAGTCTGACCCTCTCCCTGCGGAATAATCCCCTTTCGGTTTTCTTTCTTAAAGAGGTTTTGGATTGCAAAATTGGAGAACTTAAAGCCCAACTGTCCGATTACGCCGGTATTTCCCCAACCAAATGACAACTCTACCTGGTCATTGGCTTTGGACTCAAGCTTGTAGATTATGTCCACATTCCCTTCTTCTTCATTGACATTAAACTGAGGATCGATAGTCTCCGGATTAAACTGACCTGTTTGACGAAGTTCACCAACAGATCGCACCAGTTGCGACTGGTCATACATTTCTCCCGGCTTCGTACGAAGCTCCCGACGGATCACGTGTTCAAACAACTTGTCATTTCCCTGTATCTCGATTTTATTTATCGGAAACTGCTTGCCTTCAAAGACACGTATCTCCAAATCCACCGAATCGTTTTCCACATTTACTTCAGTAGGCATGATCTGAGAAGCAAGATAACCATTGTTCTTATACAAATTGGCTACCGCATCCTCATCATTAGGTCCTCCCTGAAGACGCTCCGTCAGTAACTTCTGATTATAGACATCATTCGGTTTGATGCGCATCATGGAAGATAATACATTGGTATCATAGATTGTATTGCCAACCCACTTGATATCGCGGATGTAATACTTATCGCCTTCTTCAATCTTCATATAAATATCTACAGTCTTCTCACTAAACGGGAAAACACTGTCTTTGAGAATTTGCGCATCGCGATAACCTAATTCGTTGTATTTTTCAATGATAAGATTCTTGTCATTCTCATATTCTTCAGGAATAAATTTCTTTGACTTGAAGAGATTACGAAGCTTTCCTGTCTCACTGGTCTTCTTCATCGCTTTTTCAATCTTTATTTCAGACAAAGCTTTATTGCCATCAATGATAATCTCATGCACTTTGATCTTTGTCTT
>DATCIB010000008.1:0-11641 GCA_036508045.1 Bacteroidales bacterium | reverse complement strand
GTTCGGCTACCTTGGATACCGGTCGCTGAAACAGAATACAATTGGCTCAGCGTGTATCCTGTCAATCTGCAAAGATTCGGAGCATACGACTTGGATAGGCACGGACAATGATGGTCTCTATGGTATCTTTGAGAAGGATGGAAAGGTGGTTCATTTTCCTCTTTCCGTGGATGAGGCTTCAGTGTCCAATACCATCATGAGTGTTTTTGAAGACTCGCGTCATTCGTTGTGGCTGGGATCCTATATTAACGGGTTGATTCGTTTTGACCGGAAAACTCATTCTTGTACCTATGCCCGGGATCTGTTTCCGGACAGACAGGATATTCCGGATGAATTAATATCCTGTATTTCCGAAGATGGGACAGGGAATCTGTGGATTGGTACGTATGGTAAGGGTGTTTTTCAGCTGGATCTGAAGACGAATAGCCTCACGCATCTTCCGGTCGTCGGTACTTTTGGTTCGGGAACGAAGGGGTTGCCCGGTGGATGGATCAACTGTATTGTGCCGGATAGTGAGGGAGCGATCTGGTTTGGTACGTTTGATGGGGCATGCAGGTACACTCCGGCGTCGGACAGCTACCGGTATTATGTGTGTAACAAGGATCAGCTACCCGGTACGGTGGTCTATTCGATTCTGGAAGATGCCTCGCACCGGATGTGGATTGGCACCTCTGAGGGGCTTGCCTGTCTGGATAATCAGGGCAAAATGACGCAATATACCGTGAAGGATGGTCTGCCTAATAATGTGATCTGTGCGATGTTGGAAGATGACCGGAAGAATATATGGCTCAGCACACATTACGGGTTGTCCCGATTTACACCGGACGAGAAGAAGTTTTTTAATTTCTTTGCGTTTGACGGATTGCAGAGTAATGAGTTTTACCGGGGTGCCAGTTTTAAAGGGAGTGACGGAACTCTGTTTTTTGGAGGTATCAAGGGGATTACATTTTTCAATCCGTTGAAGATCGTGGATAAAAGGAGTCCGCTGGATGTCTGCATCACAAACTTTTATCGGTTTGAGAAGTCCGTAAGACAGGGGGATCTCTCAGGTGGGGAACAGATTATCTCGAAAGCGGTGATGGACGAGGATCGTTTTGTTCTTTCTTACAGTGATAACGCGTTTAGCTTTGAACTCTCCACACTGGATTTTAATAACGCCGAACGTATTGTCTATGAATATCAGATGGAAGGACTTGGTAAAGAATGGATTCGCATGCAGCCGGGGATGAACCGGGCAACGTTTACCAATCTGAGTCCGGGTACGTACGCTTTCCGTTTTCGTGCCTGTCTGAATGATGTTGTTTCCAGTATACACGAGGTGGCAGTGGTGATTAATCCCCCTTGGTATCTCTCCTGGTGGGCCTACTGCCTGTATGCGCTGCTTGCGGGTTTATTTGTGGCAGGCATTGCACAATATATTCTGGCACGGTTCAGGAATCGCAGGGAGAGGATGAAACAGGAGAATGAACGGCAGATCAGTGAGGCCAAACTACAGTTCTTTACCAACATCTCGCATGAGATCCGAACGCCGATGACACTGATCATTGCGCCACTGGAGAAGCTGCTTGGAGAGAAGAACGATCCGGATAAGCAGAAGGATTATCTCCTGATGTATCGGACTGCCCGGCGTATCCTGCAGTTGATCAATCAGCTGATGGATGTACGCAAACTGGATAAGGGACAGATGCGGCTGCGGTTTGGCGAGACGGATCTCATCCGTTTTATCGAGGAACTGCTCACGACGTTTGAGTACCAGGCGAGCCGGAAGAAAATCTCTCTCTCGTTTGTGCATGAAGAGAAGGATCTCAAGGTCTGGATTGATCTGAATAACTTTGACAAGATCATCTTTAATATCTTAGCCAACGCGTTTAAGTTTACACCAGAAAAGGGTACGATCACCGTGGAACTTTCTACCGGGATGGATCCTGACGCGCAAGGTGCGCTGAAGAGATCTGTCGAAATAGTGATCAGCGACACCGGCATTGGTCTGGATGCAGATAAGCTGGAGAAGATTTTTGAACGTTACTATCAGATAGATAATCCGCTGACAGGTTCGCATTTTGGCACAGGCATCGGATTACATCTGGCACGTTCGCTGACAGAGCTTCATCAGGGAACGTTACATGCGGAAAACCGGAAGGAGGGCACAGGTGCACGCTTCGTACTCCGCTTACCGTTGGGTTGTGCTCATCTTTCCGCCGAACAGATTGAAACGGCATTGGAGGCAGAGGAGGCTTTATCGGGACGTTTTTCTGTGTATCACACGGAATTTGTGCAACGGGAGACAGAGGTGGAAGTGGCTCCGGTGATAGAAAACAAGAGCAAGCGGAAGGGCTTCCGGGTGTTGATCGTGGAGGATGAGGAGGAGATACTCCGGTTTGTGAGCAGCGAACTGTCGCGCGACTACAAGGTACTGGAGAGTGTGAACGGCAAAGAGGGATTGGAGATGGCTTTGAGAGAGAAGCCGGATCTGATCATCAGTGATGTGATGATGCCTGAAATGGATGGTATCACGCTGTGCAGAAAACTAAAACAAAATATCAATATCAGTGATATTCCGGTCATTCTGCTGACTGCAAGGTCGTCGGTGGAAGATCAGGTGGAGGGATTGCAAACCGGTGCGGACGCCTATGTGGCAAAGCCTTTTAACATGGATGTGCTGAGAATGACGGTGCACAATCTGATTGAGAGCCGGGGGAGACTGAAAACTAAGTTCAGCGGACGGGAGGCGCAGGAAGAGAAGATGGAGAAGATGGAACTGAAATCTTCGGATGAGATCCTGCTCGCAAAGGTGATGAAGGTGATTAACCAAAACTTGTCGGATCCGAACCTGAATGTGGAGAAGCTGGCTGACGAAGTGGGGATCAGTCGCGTGCACATGCACCGCAAACTCAAGGAACTGACCAACCAGTCGGCTCGGGATTTTATCAGGGGGGTACGCTTGCGGCAGGCAGCCTCATTGCTCGCCGGCAAGAAACAGAGCATTTCGGAAGTGGCATACGCGACGGGTTTTTCTTCCCTTTCTCATTTTTCAACGTCCTTCCATGAGTTTTTCGGACAGTCGCCGAAAGAGTATGGGGAAACGCATGGTCTGGAGCCAGTGGAAGAATAAGCGCGTGAATCGAAGAGATTCAGTGTTTTTTATACATTTCTCTACGTTTCATCGTCCGATGTAACGTAGAGAAAAACATCTGTAACATTGTTTTGGTAACACCTTGACAAGCCGCTGTATATTTGCAGTGAGATTAAGAAGGAATACACATAACCAAACACATATCATGCAAAAAGTTTCGTTTATTGAAAAGATCGGGTACAGTCTGGGCGACCTTGCTGCCAATCTGATTTTTCAGACGCTGATGACCTTTCTGGCTTTCTTTTATACCGATGTTTACAAGATCCCACCTGCTACGGCTTCTGCTATCATCTTTACCGGTGGAATGATTGGTGCCTTTTTCAATCCGGTGATGGGCATCATTGCTGATCGCACGGTGACTCGCTGGGGTAAGTTCCGTCCCTGGATTTTGTGGACGGCAGTGCCTTTTGGAGCCATGGCGATGCTGACTTTCAGTACGCCGGATTTCAGTCCGAGCGGGAAAGTGGCGTATGCGCTGATTACCTATATCTTTCTGGTCATCGCTTATTCGTCCAACAATCTGCCTTATGCTTCTCTAAGTGGCGTGCTGACGGGTGATATGGCCGAGCGTAACAGTATTTCATCCTACCGCTTTGTGGCTGTGATGATTGCTCAGTTTATCGTTCAGGCGTTGTTGCTTCCGTTGGTACTTATCTTAGGGAATGGTGATAAAACCGTGGGATTTCAGAATACCATCTCAATCTTTGCCATTACAGGGGTTATTTTCCTTATTATCACCTTTTTAACCACGAAAGAGCGGATTGTTCCAAAGGCCAGCCAGAAATCGAGTGTGAAAGAAGACCTGACCGATTTGTTTAAAAACAAACCATGGATTGCCATGTTGATACTGACCATCTTCATTTTTATCACGCTGGCATTAAAAGGGGGTATGTATGTCTATTATTTTAAGAACTACCTGGATCAGGAAGAGCTGGCCGGTTTTTTGACCGGCATCGGTTTTCATACGTTTATCGCGGGGTTGAACAGTCTGTTTGTGAACATGGGTCTGGTTGGATTTACCTGGCCGGATGATGTGGCTACTTCGGGTTTCAGCTTGTTTAACGCGGGAGGAATTCTGATGATGATTGTCGGTATTGGCTTCTCAAAGACATTGGCCGATAAGTTTGGAAAGCGGGATGTGTTTGGCGTCAGTTTATTTTTGTCCGCTCTTTGCCTGCTCCTGTTTTACTTTTACACGCCGCAATCTATCGCGCTGGTTTTCCTGACACAGTTGCTGCATGGCTTTTTCTACGGTATCTCCACCCCGCTTCTTTGGGCGATGATTGCTGACGTAGCAGACTATTCGGAATGGAAGACTAATCGTCGGGCTACCGCGATCATCTTTTCAGCGATGATCTTTGGTCTGAAAGCCGGTCTGAGTATTGGCGGAGCACTGGTTGCCGGCATCCTTGCTATCTGTGGATACAAGGAAGGACTATCGGTACAAACCCCTGAGACAATACTGGGAATCAGACTGTCGCTGAGCGTTTTTCCGACCCTTACTTTTTGCGTAAGTGTCGCGTGTCTGTTTTTCTACGAGATTGATAAGAAGAAGGAAGTGATGATACAAAAAGAACTAATGTCCCGGAGAGGCGAAATCGAATAAATCAAATAAATTAAAGACTTAAATAATTATGGGAAAGAAAAAGGAAATAACCGCTCTTTTGCTGGGATCAATCCTGGTAAGTGCTTTCAGTACAGTCGAATCGTATGGTCAAAAGACCCATTTAAAAGATGCGTTCGCCGGTAAGTTTTATATCGGAACAGCTCTGAATCAGAGTCAGATTGCGGGAAGAGACACTGCGTCTATTCGTGTGGTAAAAGAGAATTTTAGTGCCATCGTGCCTGAAAATTGCATGAAAAGTGAGTCAATTCAGCCACAGGAAGGCGTTTTCAACTTTGACTTGGCGGATCAGTTTGTCGATTTCGGAGAGAAAAACGGGCTCTTTGTCACAGGACATACATTGATCTGGCATTCACAGGTGCCATCCTGGTTTTTCAAAGACAAAGAAGGTAATGAGGTGTCCAGGGAAGTACTGATTGAACGGATGAAAAAACACATTACCACACTGGTGGGCCGGTATAAGGGAAGAGTAAAGGGATGGGATGTGGTCAATGAGGCCATTGAGGATGACGGTAGCTATCGCAAAAGTAAGTTCTATAATATAGTAGGAGAAGATTTCATCAAACTGGCCTTCCAGTTTGCTCACGAGGCGGACCCTTCCGCCCAACTTTATTACAACGATTATTCGATGGCGAACCCCGGCAAACGCAAAGGGGTCGTTGCCATGGTGAAGAAGTTGAAAGAACAGGGTGTGCAAATTGACGGTATTGGAATGCAATGCCATATCGGACTGGATTATCCCTCTCTCAGCGATTTTGAAGCGAGCATGGAGGCTTTTGCGGCGTTGGGCGTAAAAGTGATGATCACCGAAATGGATCTTACCGTGTTGCCGTCGCCCAGTCAGCGCGTAGGTGCTGATGTGTCGGCAAGTTTTGAATACCAGCAGAAACAAAATCCCTATACGAATGGATTGCCGGACTCGGTCAATGTGATCTTTGAGAAACGCTATTCAGATTTCTTCCATCTCTTTTTAAAGCATCAGGATTTTGTTACCCGGGTGACGGTATGGGGAGTGAATGACGCGATGTCGTGGAGGAATGGCTGGCCGGTGAGAGGACGGACAGATTATCCGTTGCTTTTCGACCGCAATAATAAGGCAAAGCCGGTTGTGAAAATACTGATTGATCAGGCTAATAACTTTTCCAACAAGTAAATAATGAAAACTCCCAGATACTTAACAGATCATATCTATACGGCCGATCCTGCTGTTCATCTGTTTGAAGGAAAGCTGTATATCTACCCCTCACACGATGTTGAGTCCGGCATTCCGGAGAATGATAATGGGGATCACTTTGATATGCGTGACTATCACGTCTTTTCTATGGAGTCGATGGATGGAGCGGTCACGGATCATGGTGTGGCGCTTGATGTGAAGGATATCGCCTGGGCAGGTCGTCAGTTATGGGATTGTGATGTCGCTTGCAAAAACGGGAAGTATTATATGTATTTCCCGTTGAAAGATAAAACGGATATTTTTCGCATTGGAGTCGCTGTCAGCGACCGGCCGGAAGGTCCGTTTGTGCCGCTGGATAGTCCGATGAAAGGCAGCTATTCGATTGATCCTTGTGCCTTTCGTGACGATGACGGCTCCTTTTATATCTATTTTGGCGGTTTGTGGGGCGGACAGTTGCAACGTTATCGTCACAACAAAGCCATTGAATGTGGTTGTGGACCCGGCGAGGATGAACCGGCACTTGCGTCGCGGGTAGTCAAGCTGAATGACTCCATGCTGGAATTTGCTGAAGAGCCACGAGAAGTACAACTCATCGATGAGAACGGGAATTTGCTCAAAGCCGGAGATCATGACCGACGCTTTTTTGAGGCTTCGTGGATGCACAAATACAAAGGGAAATATTACTTTTCCTATTCCACCGGGAATACGCATAAGTTATGCTACGCCATAGGGGATAGTCCGTATGGTCCTTTTACCTACAAGGGACTGATCCTCACGCCGGTAGTCGGCTGGACGACACATCATTCGATCGTGGAGTTTAAAGGAAAATGGTATTTGTTTCATCACGACTGTGTGCCGTCGGGTGGAAAAACATGGTTACGCAGTCTGAAAGTGGTGGAGATGGAATACAGGGAAGACGGATCCATTCAAACGATCAACGGCGGCGGAGAATAACAGATTAACAGAACAAACAATGATATCGGACTGTATGCTACACGGAAGAGCAACGAATCGGATAAGAGTTAAATTTTAAAATTTCAAAATGAAAAATCAAGTAGTTAGAGCAAATCATTTTAGTAGAAAACTTATTATCGGTCTTCTGCTGCTCATACCAATCAACATCTTCGCATGGGAAGGTATGCCGCTGCCACAGCTTCACGTGGATGGTCGTTATCTGAAAGATCCTCAGGGTAATACTGTTAATCTGCATGGTTTTGCACAAACGTACTCCCCCTGGTTTAACGAGGAGGGAAGGATGTGGAGCAATTATTTCGTATCGGGATGTTTGAAATATAACAAAGGTATTATCGACGGAATCATGAAAGCAGGTTGGAAAATGAGTTTCATTCGATTACACATGGATCCATATTGGTCGAATACCCCTGGTGTATCTACTACGGGTGAAAATGATATCAAGGCTTTCGACTTTAATAGGTTTAAAACCTATCTGAACAGTGTGTTTATCCCGATGGCGCAATATGCCGCTTCGAAAGGATTGTATGTCATTATACGGCCTCCGGGTGTTTGTCCGGGTAAGATTGCTGTGGGTGATGCCTATAACCAATATCTGATCAAAGTCTGGGGATATGTTGCTCAAAATACCAAACTGAAAAACAACCCTGCTATTATGTTTGAGCTGGCGAATGAGCCGGTAGATATCCTTGGGAAGGATGGTACGTATGGTGCCGGTTCGCAAGGGCATTTTGACAACCTGAAAACCTATTTTCAAGCTGTGGTGGATACGATACGGGCCAGTGCGGATAATATTCTTTGGGTACCCGGTTTGGGCTATCAGTCCTTGTATGCCGGATATGCGGCCAATCCTATCGTAGGGAAGAATATTGGTTATGCCGTGCATGTGTATCCGGGTTGGTTTAACAGCGGACAGGGTTATGCAGCCTTTCAGAGAGGATGGGATAGCCAGGTCAAACCGGTCGCTGATATTGCACCGATCGTGGTCACTGAAATGGATTGGGCTCCGGCTAAATATAATAAGTCGTGGGGTAAAGACGTCACCGGAGTTGCTGGTGGAAGTGGATTCGGAGCTAATTTCCAAAAGATCACGGATAAATCCGGAAATGTGAGTTGGCTCATCTTTACCGGTCCGGAACTTCTTGCTAAATTTAAAGATATTCCTTTTGTCCCGGGAGGAGCGGACACAGCTACTTTCTTTAATGACCCGGAGGCATGCCCATGGCCCGCGTATCATTGGTATCAGGCCTATGAAAAGGTAAATTATCCGCGTCCCGATTTTCTAAATAAATGCACGACTGACAATGGCGACGGCACTTTTGCCAATCCTGTGATTGCCGGTGATTTTCCGGATCCAATCGTAGTACTGTCCGGCGACACCTATTATATGATTTCTACAAATCCGAATTTCGTTCCCTCTACAACGATCCTGCAATCGAAAGATCTGGTCAATTGGGAGTATACCGACCAACCGGTGGATAGCATTGCTTTGAAAGGTAAAAAGCTGGTTGATGATTCTGATATTCATGCGGGAACCATGGTGCAAACAAAGTCCGGCGAATGGTGGGCGATCGTTAGTTATGACAAAGGTTCGTATGGTAAATTTCCTTATCTTCTGCCCGTTACCTGGGTAGATGGCAAACCAGTAGTCGATGTAACCGTCAAAGAATCGATCAAAATTAAGAAACCGAATGTAGGCAGGAGTTACCTATCGACATCACTCGTGACGAACGATATATTCCGTCATTACAAATTAGGATTGCAATGGGGATGGAATGAAAATCCGGATCACTCAAAGTGGTCGTTGGTAGATCGTGTCGGTTATCTGCGCTTGAAAACTGTGGACGTCGCAGATAGTCTGCAAAGAGCCAGAAATATACTGACTCAGCGTATTTTCGCGTTTCCGAAAGACCTCGAGCATTCGTACGGAACGATCAGGATGGAAATCAAGGGTATGCAGAATGGGGATGTGGCAGGGTTGTCGGTGTTGCAAGACCTTTACGGATATATCGGAGTTACCATGAGCAACGGCGAAAAGAAAGTAGTCACATGTGTCAATAATAATCTGCAGACCGGACCGGCAGTGACAGATACGGTCATTTATCTACGGGCTGTGGCAAACTTCATGACGGGTAAAGCCGGTTTTTATTACAGCTTCAATGATACTGCTACATTCACCAAACTTGGCGATGACATGACGATGGAATATAATCTGTCTGCAGCCACCGGCGATAAGTTTGGCATCTTCAATTACGCGACCTCCGAAACAGGTGGATACGTGGATTTGGACTGGTTTTCCACCGAAAGTAGTTTTGAGGAAAGTACTTATTACGACAGCACTTTTGTGGGCTATACTGCAAAATCGCTGACATTGTCTGAAATAAAGGTGACAGGGGGTGATAGTTTGACGCTTCTGACGAACAGTTCAGCAAACATCATTGTAAAAGCAACGTATGCTGACGGACATACTGAAGACGTCAGCGCGGTGTGCGAATATGCAAATCAGAACCCCGATGTATTAACTATCAGCAAAGGAATAGCTATTACCCGGAAGGATGGTAACGCAACCCTAAACATCACTTTCACCGGACCTCTCGGTGAACAAAAACAGGTGACTACACATGTATCTTCTAAAACTTTCCCTCTCGTCAAAAAGTTGTTTAATCCATCTATTTATGCAACCGGAAATTTTTATGAGACAATAAAAACTCTTCGCACGGGTCAGTGGGGATTTGGAGGCTGGGTGTACAGTAATGGTATTGACTTATCGGGTTACAAATACTTGGTTTTCAAGTTGAAATCTATCACTTACAGTGGTGCTTCCTTGCGGATTTTTGATGAGAATAATTATTGGGGCGGTGCTGCTCAGTATGATTTTAAGTCAAACAAACAAGTGGTGGTGAATCTTGAATCCATGGTCAGATCAGGTACAACGACGAAGGTGGATCCAAGTCATCTATATATCATAGGTCTCTGGTCTGACGGTAGTTCTGATATCGTAATTAGTGACGTCTATGTGACCAATAACGACGATTATACCAAACCGACGGGTGTAGAGGATGTGTATGATAACATACTGGATGAAAATGAACCGGTGGATGTGTACAGCATCATGGGTATAAAGATTCGTTCCAATGTGCTGCGGAAAGATGCGACATTAAATCTTCCGGAAGGAATGTATATCGTAGGCAATCAGAAAATAGTGGTATCCAAACAATAGACCTACAAATCTGTTGAGGATTTGAATGAAACGAGCATGACTAAGATATTCACCAATGCTGGTGAATATCTTACATGCGAGTTTTATGATATATATAAAAACAAGTATCTATATATGAAATTTCTTATTTTAGTAGTAGCAGGTATCTTATCTTTCGGCACCTACTTGCCAGTACAAGCTTCAGCTCCCGATCCAAACTTCCATATCTATCTCTGCTTCGGACAGTCAAATATGGAAGGAAACGCGGCTATCACGGCTAATGATCGTCTGGGAATCAGTACGCGTTTCAAAGTGATGACGGTATCGGCCGATGATCTTTCGCATTTGGCTAGATCTGTGGGCAGCTGGTATACGGCTAAGCCACCGTTATGCCGTTGGGATACCGGACTGACTCCCGCCGATTATTTCGGACGAACATTGACGGACAGTCTTCCTGACAGTGTGAAGATTGGTGTAATTGTCATTGCGATGGGTGGTAGCGGTATTGATGCATTCGACAAGGATAATTACAAACTGTATTATCAGAATGCGGATGCGTGGCAGAAAGGTCTGATGAATATCTATGGTGGTAATCCGTACGCTAAGATGATCGCAATGGCTAAGATCGCTCAGCGAAAAGGTGTTATTAAAGGAATATTACTGCATCAGGGTGAATCGAATAACATGCAATCGGACTGGCCACAGAAGGTGGAAAAGATTTACGAAAATATGTTGGTAGATCTGAATCTGAAGCCTGATTCCATTCCCTTGCTTGTGGGTGAGATGCTTCATCAGGATCAGGGCGGGATATGCTGGGGCATGAACAGTATCATCGCCACACTGCCGTATTATATCTCCAATTCCTATGTCATTTCTTCGGATGGTTGCGTGGGCAATGGTGTAGATGGTTTTCACTTCTCCACCGAAGGTGCCCGTGAATTAGGCAAACGCTATGGGCTTCAGATGCTGTCGCTTTCGAAAACTTACACTACTGTCGAAGGTCAGACAGTGGATCATCTTGCAATCGATAAAAATGATTTTACATTATTGGCAGGCACGACTAAAAGAATTCCCCTTTCTGCCGTTTTTGCCGATGGTCATACGCAAGACATCTGCTTCAGAGCGACTTACGAGATAAGCAATCCCGAAGCTGTAAGCATCACAAACGGTATTATCGAAGCTATAAACGATGGTGACGCGACCGTAACAGCAAGTTACAAAGGTGCGCTCGGTGAACAAAAACAAGTTGTGTTTAGTGTCAAGTCAACTTCTTTCCCTCTGACGAAAACCTTATTTAATCCGTCGATTTTTGCAACCGGAAATTTTTATGAGAAAATAAAAACTCTTCGTACGGGTCAGTCTGGTTTTGGAGGCTGGGTGTACAGTAATGGTATTGACTTATCGGGTTACAAATACTTGGTTTTCAAGTTGAAATCTATCACTTACAGTAGCGCTTCCTTGCGGCTTTTTGATGAGAATAATTATTGGGGCGGTGCTGCTCAGTATGATTTTAAGTCAAACAAACAAGTGGTGGTTAAT
>DATCIB010000007.1:0-5081 GCA_036508045.1 Bacteroidales bacterium | reverse complement strand
CACTGTTCGACAGCAGCGATTGCTTCTGCCGCAGTATGGCGTCGGTTAAGCATTATCAGTTCGTCGTCCTGCAAACTCTGGATTCCGATACTGATCCGGTTGAACGGGAACTCTCTAAGCATCTTCACAAAGTCGGCACTGAGATCATCAGGATTTGCCTCCAGAGTAACTTCCTGAAACTTGCGGCGCAAGAAAGAGTCATCAATTGTAGCAAAAATCAATCTGAAATCTTCTGCCTCTAATAAAGAAGGAGTGCCTCCTCCGAAATAGATTGTTTCGACAGGAGCACCCCTCAGATAACTACTTCGCAACTTCAGCTCTTCACTGAGTGCTGCTACCGCCTCTTCTCTGCGTGAAAGATCTGTATTGGAAAAGAAATCGCAATAAGCACATCTCTTCACACAAAAAGGAATATGTATATACAGTCCGGACATCCCGTTTATTTATTTGTGGCACAAAGATACAAATAAACGGGCAATGCCTCTTATTATTTCACTTCCACCTTTGTGAAAATGCCCGCAATGACTATGAAGTGACCCCGAGATCGCAAATACAAACGACTCAACGATCTATTTGAGAATGTTTCTCCATTGTTCTAAAACACCGATTTTAAAGATTCGTGCACATCGAAAATAACGGCCTGAAAAGTGTTGAATTTCTTCTAATAGTTTTGGGAAAAACATCAGGTTGTCTTTGTCATCGGAACCTGATGAAATTTATATTTCATCAGGTTGAAATTTGACACGCATACGGACGCATTTCCAGAAAGTACAACTCGCTATTTATCAACAATATAGAAAAACAAGAAATTCTCTAAAGTGACGAGAAACTGTATTTTCACTCCTAATCAGCGAGGATCAGTGCTTTCTTCTTTACAGAGCAAATTGTTCTAAAACACCGATTTCTGTCAATCGACAAATATGAATACTGAAAGGAAAAAAACCTTTGTATCTGTATTTGCATTAAAAACGGACATAGTAACAAAACAAAAAGTGAGGAAGCTCCATCATAGCTTCCTCACTTTTATATAATTGTTGGATAGAACTAGCTTAGATGCGTTCAATATAAGCTAGAATATCACCTTTTCTAACAAAATCACCTTGCTTAACGCATACCTCAATCATCTTTGCGGAAAAGAGGATCACTTGTCTTTCGATCGTGTTATATGGCGTTGAAATATAGCAGAAGCAATCGCCATCAGCGTATTTCGTGCCAATAGCAGGAGCGATGCAAGGTAAAATCGGATTTATCTCCCATAAGATCTCACCAGGCATTCTAGCAGCAACAGGTTCCGCTTTGGCTCGTTTGATCTTCTTGATCTCATCTTCCGAAAGCCCCTGTTGAGCCATCTGTTCGCTTTTGGCTTTTTCCACTTCTTCCTCAAAACGTTTCTTGGCAATACCCGAACGGTAATCACGATACTGTCGGTCATGCATTGCAAGTTCGAAGAGTTCCTCATCATCAGGTCCACAATCCCAACCATTTTCTTTCATCTCCTTGCGGAAAGTATCGAGTGCATCCGGATAGTTCTTCTGTGGATCTTCATCCGAAAACTTCAATCCCTTGGACTTTGCAAGTTCTATGATCTCCGGAGCAAGCGGTCCCGGCAGTCGTCCGCTCAGACCTTGTATCATACCCCAGGTATTGGCATCAATCATGGTGTAGCGTTCTTCTCCACGAACCTGCATCATCACATTCATCAAAGCCACATTCTTTACATATTGGCTAAATGGAGTTACTAATGGAGGATATCCGAGTTTAGGCCATACGTATTCCACTTCGTCAAATAACATGACTAACAAATCGTCAATAGTCAGTGGCTGTTTTCCTTTATTTTTCAACGTCATATTGATGCTGGAATGAACACCTTTGAGATCAGCCATCATAGATCCCATCATACCTCCCGGCAATCCACATTGAAGTAGCAGAGAGGAGGTGTGCTTATTGGTTGGATCGATAAAGTATCCCAGAAAATCATCGATAAACTCCTGTGTCATACTTCTGGCCTTCATATATGCCTTCATATTGATCTCCGGCACCTGAAATCCTGCATCTTTCAACATAACCTGTACAGATATTACATCCGGGTGACCTTTTCCCCAAGAAAGTGGTTCCATGGCAACATCAATAATATCAGCTCCGTTTTCACAGACTTCCAGTATAGAAGCCATATCCAATCCGGGACCACTATGACTATGATATTGAACTATTACTTCCGGGTGCTTCTCTTTGATGGCTTTTGTCAATCTTCCCAAGAATGCCGGACGAGCAATGCCGGCCATGTCTTTCAGACATATTTCCGGTGCACCTGCAGCAACCAGTTCGTCTGCGATGCCTGAATAATATTCGACGGTATGCACCGGAGAAGAGGTGATACACAATGCTGCTTGCGGAATCATACCACCCTCCAAAGCATATTTGATGGAAGGGATAATATTTCTAACATCATTCAATCCGCAAAAGATTCGGGTAATGTCAACACCCTGAGCATGTTTAACCTTGTACATGAGCTTTCTCACATCAGCAGGAACGGGAAACATGCGAAGTCCGTTCAATCCACGGTCGAGCATGTGTGTCTGAATACCTACTTCGTTAAATGGTTTGGTAAAGGTACGCACTGCAATATTAGGGTTCTCACCATACATGAGATTCACCTGTTCAAAGGCGCCTCCGTTGGTTTCTACGCGGGAAAAGCAGCCCATCTCAATAATAAGAGGAGCTATACGTAGTAATTGGTCTGCGCGCGGTTGGTACTTCCCTGAAGATTGCCACATGTCGCGGTAAACAAGGCTAAACTTAATTTCTTTTTTCATCATATCGTTAGTTTCGAGTAATTCTTTCTTTCTTAAAAATTATGCTGCAAAAGTAATTATTTAAAGTGTTTCTTGTTTTAATTCTTTTGAATTATTTTTGTTATAAATCCCTTTTGTGTCGTATCCGTTCAGGAGAGAGGACGATTTTCTTTGAGTGAAAGCAAAAGACAGGAGATTTCTGTTAGATTCATTACAATGATATAAAACAAACTTATCCATCCCTAAAGTGAATCAGAAAGAAGTAACACTTATCATTCATATATTTAACAATATTTATATAATTCAAACTATATAAAAACAAGTTTCAAATGAAAAGAATATTCTAAGTTTGTATGTTAGTAGGAAAGTGTTAATTAGTAAAGCGTTAATCTACCGCTTTCATGTGTATTATATATTCATCAGTAAAACCTAATCTTATGAAATCAATCTACAAATTACTTTTAATGTTTACATTCCTTCTTTGTTTTCCCGCAAGCCACGGTCAGACAATAACGGAGGAGGATGGCAATTGGTCTGAACAGTATGTGACTCTCACCAATACCTCTCAGGCAGAGTTAATGGTCAGAGTAGGGGATATTGATAATCTGAATTTTGGCTGGCCAACCGAGTTTAATCCTTTTTCCGGCAATAATACTCCCGGGCATGGATTCCCATGGAGTGTCAATGAAGATGATCCTGCCGGAACAGACCGAATCATGGTTGTCAGTAGTTACGTAGGGACACCTCCTTATGGCAGAGATGGTTATACCAATACAACATCACGTCCTGCCAATACAGTGACCCCGGTTACCCTTCGTTACGACCTCAACGGACTAGCCATTGAATCGGTCATCTTGCAGATCTTCGTCGATGATTTTCAGGCTCCTGTATGGGAAGCATCTTATACCGTTACCATTGATAGTGTGCGTGTTCCTTTTCTGGAAAATATAATTAATTCGTTGGCTCAGACTGGTCCGATTGGTAAAATGATAAGTGCAAATGTTCCTTCTGAATACTTATACCTTTTCGAAGACGGGCAAGTAAGCTTTCGATTCGATGATTACACGACTGGTGCAGGCGATGGTTATGCGATTGATTTTGTGAAGATCTTAATCAACAAGGCTAAACTAGGGCAATATGCTACAGTTACAGGAACAATAGTAGAATCGGGTACCAATAATCCTTTGGATAGTGTGCTGGTTACTGCCAACGGAATCAGGGAAATCTATACCGGAATCGACGGAACGTATACTATCGACAGTATTCCTGCCGGATATATCAGTATTCGTACCTATAAACCCGGTTATGGGAGTCAATCAAAGAATATCTCACTTGTGAATGGCGCAACAGGTACAATTAATTTTGAACTGCTTACGCCTGCTCCATATATTGTTCAGATAACTCCGGAAGCTGATTCAATCATCGAAGATCTTTCAGCTGCTATTGATGTAATTTTCAGTCAGGAGATGGATTCTCTTACATTCAACAATGTAAATATTATTGTTTCTGATAGGGAAAAGACTCTTACCGGAAAGATCACAAGGACATTAACCGGATTCTCATTTCAGCCGGATAGTCTGTTGGATAATGCCATGAGCTATACTGTGATCATCACCAGCGGAGTAAAAAATGGACCGGGTATAAGTCTTGGACAAGATTATGTCTGGTCTTTCAAAACATTTGATCCGACTCTTGATGTAGCCTCTTTATCAATTCAGGATCCTGTGGAGGTATATTCCAGTCCTTCTTCCAATGAGATTACAGTTACATATACACTGGAGACTCTGTCACAGGTAAATGTTGGAATATATTCGATTGTAGGACTAAAACAACTGGATGTAGAAAATGGTATTAAAGAACCCGGGGAGCACAGCATTACGATTAATACAAACAATCTTCTGAACGGGTTGTATATTCTAAAAGCAGGTTTGGGAGAAAAGAGTTATGCTAAGAAATTGGTCATAAAGAAATAATTCGTGTAATCAGAGTCGTGCGATCCGATTCATTAATCAGGTAACACATCAGATAGTGCTAAGCCATTTGCAGCTTGGCACTATTTATCTCAGGAGTTTTCGAAAGGAAATAGATACGTGGTTGATTGCAATCTGTATTGATAAAACCAGAATGAAACATCGCGTACTATTTGTTTAGACCTAGAAAGAATATTAAAAATAAACAAACTCAACTAATATGATTTTCCCTTTTCTGAGTGCTTATTGTCGATGTATTGGATGCCCTTTGTTTGTACTCTCAGAGAATAAGGTTTGTAACAATGAGAAACAGCAGCTT
>DATCIB010000006.1:0-3410 GCA_036508045.1 Bacteroidales bacterium | reverse complement strand
AAAGTCCATCTCTTTACCGGAGATGCTCCATACACACGATAACCACTCTGAGCAGACATTCCGATTGCACTTAAGCAAAATAGTAAAACCAACAGGTTCCTTGTTCTCATATCTTCAATTTCATTACTTTGATGAGAGGCAAAGATAGAGAGGTTTTCAGTTTCAACCAAATAAAGAAAGGGAAATAAATGTAAAAAAATACAGATTGTTATTCCATGAATAACAATCTGTACTCTGATTCAAAATTAGGAGTAAATACTTCTTTCCCTAAATTGGCTTCTATCTCCGAAAGAGTCCAGTATCGTCCATCATCGAGTTCGGATGGATCTGGATTTGGCAGAGTATCGCAGACAGTTTTAAATGTGTGGACCAGTTCAAATTCCACGTTGCTCCGAAAGGTGTAACTCTTCAGAAAGCTCGGGGTAAAACCGGTAATTGCTATCTCCTCCCTCACCTCTCTATATAAAGCTTCTTCAACAGTCTCACCATAATCGATATGACCTCCAACAGCCGTGTCCCATTTGCCAGGCTGAATATCTTTGGTCATGGATCGTTTTTGCAGATAGAGTTCGCCTTTCGTATTAAATAGATGAAGGTGAACCACGGGATGAAGCAAAAAGCTTCCGCTGTGACACTCTGTCCGGGTTGCTTTGCCAATAACTGCCCCTTGCTCATCCACAAGTGGAAACCACTCTACCTTCGTGTTCATTTACTCAATGGTTAAAGCATCTTTCACTTTCTCGTCCGTCAAGGCAAGCGCTATCAACTCTTTGATGTCGGAGACATAATTGAAAGTGACTCCCTTCAGATAAATGTCATTAATTTCTTCTACATCTTTGCGGTTGTCCTCACAAAGCAGAATTTCTTTTATTCCGGCACGTTTGGCAGCCAAAAGCTTTTCTTTGACTCCTCCGATAGGAAGGATCTTACCTCGCAAGGTAATCTCACCGGTCATTGCCAGCGAACTTTTCACCTTCCGCTGTGTAAAGGCAGAAACCAGTGAAGTGATCATCGTCACACCTGCTGAGGGTCCATCTTTAGGAATGGCTCCTTCCGGCACATGGATGTGGACATTCCAGTTAGAAAATGCTGTTTCCGGAATACCAAAATAGGATGCATGTGCTTTCAGATATTCCATCGCCAGCATAGCTGATTCCTTCATCACGTCTCCCAGATTACCGGTCAATGTGAGCTTTCCTTCCTTTCCTTTGCTCAGACTTGCTTCAACAAAGAGAATCTCTCCTCCAACTGAGGTCCACGCCAATCCTGTTACAACTCCGGCATATTCATTGCCTTGGTATTTATCTTTTGTATAATCAGGCTTACCCAAATATTTCTCTACCAGTTCAGGTGCGAGAGTGGACGGTATCGCTTCATCAAGCGCCTTCTCCTTGGCTAGTCTACGGCATACCTTCGCTATTTTCTTTTCCAACTCACGAACCCCGGATTCACGGGTATAGTCTTCGATAATTGCCCCCAATGTTTTCTTTGGAAAGTCAACGGACTTGGTCGGCAAACCGTGGTTTTCAAGTTCCTTGGGCACAATATGACGTCTCGCAATTTCGATTTTCTCTTCCGGAATATATCCGCTGACTTCAATCAGCTCCATACGATCAAGTAACGGCTTGGATATTGTGCTTAAGGTATTGGCTGTTGCAATGAATAATACTTTAGAAAGATCAAAATCTATATCGATATAGTTATCGTGGAAGGCACTGTTTTGTTCAGGATCCAACACCTCCAGCAATGCGGAAGCAGGATCTCCTTTATAGTCATTGCCTACTTTATCTATTTCGTCAAGAATGAACACAGGATTGGAAGAACCAGCTTTCAACAAAGCCTGTATGATACGTCCCGGCATCGCTCCGATATAGGTACGACGATGCCCACGAATCTCTGCTTCATCATGCAAACCTCCCAAAGAGATACGTACATATTTTCTCTTCAACGCTGCGGCTACTGATTTACCTAATGAGGTTTTACCAACACCAGGAGGGCCATAGAGGCAAAGAATAGGTGCTTTCATATCTCCCTTCAGCTTCAATACCGCCAAATGTTCAATGATGCGTTCTTTTACTTGATCTAATCCGAAATGATCCCTATCAAGCACTTTCTGAGCTGTTTTTAGATTGAAATTGTCTTTCGTGTATATATTCCACGGCAGACTTACCAGGTTTTCCACATATCCCATCTGGGTGGAAAAGTCCGGTGACTGCGGGTGCAATCGCTTCAGCTTATCGATCTCCTTATTGATAGCTAGGCGCACTTCCGGTTTAAGGTCAAGCGCATTTGCCTTTTTCTGCATCTCATCAATATCCTGTTCATAGACATTGCCACCCAATTCATTCTGGATGGTTTTGATCTGCTGCTGAAGGAAATATTCACGTTGTTGCTGATCCAGATCTTTGTGCGTCTTATTCTGAATCCGTGCCTTTATTTCAACGATCTGAGCCTCTTTGTTTAAGTGATCAATTAACTTGTAACCTCTTTCTTTCAGATCGGTTATCGTAAGAAGATTCTGTTTCTCTTCTGTTGTGATCTGAATGTTACTGCAGATAAAGTTGAGGAAAAACATCGGATGCGTAATATTCTTTATTGCAAAGATAGACTCATCACTACCACTACCCATATTCTTGAGCATCTTGATCATAGTCTCTTTGATAGCGACCAACAAGGCATCAAACTCTTTATCACCTTTCAAATAGTTGAGCGTTTCGGGCAAAGCTTCGACACGACCTGTAAAATAGGGGGCTGAAGAGACCAATTCGGTCAGTTTAAAACGTCTGCGTCCTTGAAGAATCACAGTGGTAGAACCATTTGGCATCTCAAGAATACGAACAATCTGAGCAACTGTACCGATGGAGTATAAATCGGTAAACTGCGGTTCATCAATATTTGACACTATCTGTGCAACAACCCCTATGAGGGATTTCTTTTGGTATGCTTTTTTTACCAGTTTCATCGACTTTGTGCGACCTACTGTAACCGGCATAATGACTCCTGGAAACAAGACCATATTTCGCAGTGGAAGGATTGGTAATGTCTCGCTGATATCCACATTAAAGAAGGTATCGTCACCTCCGTTGATATCTGCCAAAACGGGAAATAAATCATCATCTGATTCAATCTCGTCCAACCCGGCTTCGTTAAATTTAAATTCCATATTATTTTGTCAATCTGTCAGTTTATACTTAAAATACGCTCGAAACAATCTTCTCGTCTCTGAACCACACTCTTTTATGTTCAGATTAATTTATTTGAAAAAACCTTTTTACTGAAAGACAAACAGGTTGCCAATTCAATATTTAGAAATACAACAGGTATAATCTGCCATTCTAACAGCAAATATAGAACTTTTTCCGGCTATTCCGGCAGGGTGTTTCTTTTATCTTTCGATTATTTGCTTGATT
>DATCIB010000005.1:0-4416 GCA_036508045.1 Bacteroidales bacterium | reverse complement strand
TTCAACAGCTCCGGTAATACCGTACTTGCTTAAATCTACTTTTGCCATTTTTTTAATTGAATTAATTGGATATTATTGTTATTTATCTCTTTCTTTTTTGCTTAGCCCTAGTTCCTCGGGTACAAAGGTAAAGAGAATATTCGATATACAAAAGGTAATTAAAGAAATATTTCCGTAATTGACTTTATTTGGCAAAACCGCCTCTAGGATTACTTAATATTATAAAAACAGCCTCCCGCAAGCATTGACTTGTGGGAGGCTGTTGAGTCTTAATTACTGATTATGCTTACGTTCGTTATCTATTATTTTAGTTCCCAGATTTCACCTCCCATTAGCAGCTCTTTTAATGTACGTATTGGATTATTTGCCTGTACTTCAGCAATCTGAGCTTCTACAGATTCATCATATGAAGGAGCTTCTACGTCCCGAATAACTCCAAGGGCAACAGGGAAGTCCGGTCCATGCATCAATGCAAGTTTCAAGTGAAGGGTATTATCATTTGAGTGAGCATTATGCACAAGGACATCTTTTTCTGTGATTCCATTCTCTCCCAGATTAACCACTTTAAGACCAAAACCTTCTTGCATCAGTCCTTTTTCGTTGTTAAGTCCGAAAAGCATTGGCTCGCCTTGTTTTAATTGAATGGCATATTCTGCACGTCCTTCTTTTGTTGAGAGTACGTTAAGTACTCCATTATTAAAGATAACACAGTTCTGCAATACTTCGACAACGGAAGCCCCTTTGTGTTTGGCAGCAGCTGTCAAGACGGAAACAGTTATAGGACCATCCACATCAATAGTACGGGCAAAGAAATGGCCACGCGCTCCAAAAGTAAGTTCGGCAGGACGAAAAGGATCTTCCACGGTACCATAAGGAGAGGATTTCGAAACGAATCCCCGAGGAGAAGTAGGTGAATATTGTCCTTTTGTCAAACCATAGATTTCATTATTCAGAAGAATCATGTTCAGGTCAATGTTTCTGCGGATGGCATGTATGAAGTGATTACCACCAATAGCAAGTCCGTCACCATCCCCTGAAATTTGCCATACACTCAGTTTGGGATTGGCTACTTTCAAGCCGGTAGCAATAGCAGCAGCTCTACCATGAATGGTGTGGAATCCATATGTATTCATATAATAGGGAAGACGTGAAGAACATCCTATACCGGAAATAACAGCCGTTTCATGTGGGGCAATTCCCAAATCAGCCATTGCTTTGTAAAGATAGTTAAGGAATGCATGGTCACCGCAGCCAGGGCACCAACGTACATATTGATCACTTTTGAAATCTTGAGGTTTATATTGTAGTTCGCTCATTGTTATTCCTCCATCAGTTTTATAAAATGCTCTTTTAATTCGTTGACAGCCAAAGGTTGACCTTCTACTTTGTTGAATTGAGTGATAGTCAATCCGGGAAAGTTCATACGGAGGTAACCGGCAAATTGTCCCAGGTTCTGTTCGCAAACTACAATTTTCTTGTACTTTGACAATACGTCCAAGGTGTTTTTAGGCAGTGGATTGATGAAATTAAAATGTGCCAATGCGGCTGGTTTTTCTTCTTGGTTACACTTCTTAACAGCAGAATGTAAGTGTCCGTATGTCCCACCCCATCCGACAACAAGTAATGTCGCCTTTTCGTTTCCTTCTACTTTTAATTCCGGAATGCAATTGGCAATATAGTCAATTTTAGCCTTACGAGTTTCGGTCATCTTCTGATGGTTAGCCGGATTGGTTGATATGGCACTGGTAAGGAAGTCTTTTTCGAGACCACCTATACGGTGTTCAAATCCTTTCTTTCCGGGAACTGCCCAATAGCGGACTTTTGTTTCGGGATCTCTATCATAAGGTTTCCAGTTTTCAGTGCCGTCGGGTATATAATTGGGTATTATTTCAGGATAAGATGTGACATCCGGTATTCTCCATGCGGCAGACCCATTTGCAATATACCCATCGGTCAGAAGTATTACCGGAGTCATGTGTTCTACTGCTATTTTGGATGCATAGAAAGCTGAGTCGAAACAGTTTGTGGGAGATGTTGCAGCAATTACCACTAATGGACTCTCTCCGTTACGACCATATAATGCCTGAAGTAAGTCCGTTTGCTCGCTCTTGGTCGGAAGTCCGGTTGACGGACCACCACGCATTACATCTACAATTACGAGTGGCAACTCGGCAATAACCGCTAAGTTGATTGCTTCGCTTTTCAAACAAAGACCGGGACCGGAAGTTGTTGTTGCTGCCAGACAGCCGGCAAAACTTGCGCCGATAGCTGTTGAGATACCTGCTATCTCGTCTTCTGCTTGAACGGTTTTAACGCCTAGCGCTTTGTGCTTTGAGAGTTCATGCAGAATATCAGTTGCCGGGGTTATAGGGTATGAACCAAGAAAGAGCTTCAATCCAGCTCTTTCGGCTGCGGCAATAAGGCCATATGCGGTAGCTTTGTTGCCATCCACATCCATATAAAAACCTTTCTTTTGTGTGTCGGATGACTCAAGACGGTAAGTGGGTACGGAAGCATGCGTATTATGCCCATAGTTATAACCATCAGTCAGCACTTTAATATTTGCTTCTGCAATGGATGGTTTCTTCGAGAACTTTTTCTGAAGCATATACATCGCATGTTCCAGAGGACGGTTGAAAAGCCAGCAGACCAAACCCAGTGCGAACATGTTTTTACATCTGATGATAAATTTGTTATCCAAACCACTTTCTTTCAGGCTTTCTTTACACATAGAAGTAATAGGAGCATCAATCACCATATTGTGAATGTGGAGTTCTGCAAAAGGATCATCAGTAACAAATAATGCTTTTTCCAGATCTTTCTTCGTAAAGGAATCAGTATCAATGATGATGATAGACTGTGGCGTCGTAAACTTGATGTTCGTTTTTAATGCTGCAGGGTTCATTGCTATTAATACATCACACTTGTCTCCGGATGTAAAGACTTTCTTAGTACCTATGTGTACCTGAAAACCTGAAACTCCACTTATTGTCCCTTGTGGGGCACGAATTTCTGCTGGATAGTCGGGGAATGTGGAGATATCATTTCCTAAAACTGCGGACACATTGGAAAAGATATTACCGGCCAACTGCATTCCATCACCGGAGTCTCCGGAAAATCTCACGACGACATCTTCCAGATTGATTATTTTCAACGCTTCTGCCATAATAATATGTTATGTACTACAATAATAATTCAGTTTTATCAAAAGTCCTGCAAAACTACAAAACATATCCTTGAATAGCAACATTTAAAAGAAGAACCATCCGGCGTTTTTCAATGTTTATTGTTGTTTTGGATACTACATACTATAAATTAGCCCTTTTTTACTTCCCATGAGCACACTTCATTTCGAATTAATTCGGACATCCTGACAAGATCCTCTTTCTTGTACATTGCTGTTCCATCAATCGTAATGTGTGATTTTAAATAAAAAGGGAGTCTGGATTGCAATTTTTCTTCAATATATTCCTGGATCTTTTCTGCGCTTTTATCTTTCAGTAGGGGGCGTTTGCTTTTTGCTTTCTCAAGTCTGGTTGTAAGTTCTGGGATAGGAACATGAATAAAAATGGTCAATCCACGTGAAATCATATAGTCCATATTATCGAAAAAACAAGGGGTGCCTCCTCCGGTTGCGATAATTACATCTTCAATCTCTGAGACCTCTTTAAGGGCTTTTTGTTCGATAAGACGAAAGCCTTCTTCTCCAAATTCTTCAAAAATCTGATTGATGGTTTTGAAGTAACGTCCTTCTATATAATGATCAAGATCAATAAATGAATATCCGTATTCTTTTGCAAAAAAACGTCCTAAAGTTGTTTTGCCTGATCCCATAAAACCCGTTAAGAATATGCGTTGCATAGTTTGCTCTTAAATAATTTATTAGCCGCAAAATTACGACAAATAATAAAGATATCTTACTTTTGTGCTTGATTTGTCAAACTAAATGAAGAAAAACCATGTCATTCCTATTTAATTTCCAGGAAACAATAAGTGCCTTTGTCATCTTATTTGCAGTAATAGATATTGTAGGATCGATACCGGTAATTCTGACATTGAAGGAAAAGACGCATGATAGTATTCATGCAGGAAAAGCAGCACTCTATTCACTGATTACTTTTCTCCTTTTTTTATTTATGGGAAACATAATTCTTTCCCTTTTTAATGTGGATATTTCATCATTTGCTGTTGCAGGAGCATTGGTTGTTTTTGTGGTAGGTGTTGAAATGACTTTTGGAGTTGAGATCTTTAAATTTGACGGACCTGATGGATCAGCGACTTTGGTCCCTTTGGTCTTTCCTCTGATTGCAGGAGCCGCCTCGTTCACAACTCTTCTGTCATTACGGGCGGAATATAATCTGCTTAATATCCTGATTGCATTATTCCTAAATATAGTAGCAATTTATCTGGTTATCA
>DATCIB010000004.1:0-8573 GCA_036508045.1 Bacteroidales bacterium | reverse complement strand
CAATCGGACCACGGCAATCGCTGCTGATCCGAACGCCATCCCATAGGGAGCATAAGGATTTTGCAAGAAATAGGCAACCGCAGCAATCAGCACCAAAATAGCACCAGCGATAAATAGGTAATTCTTCGTTTTGTTGTTCATCTTATTTGATAATAAATATCTCTTCGTCAGGCTGTTTCATCAGATATTGCTCGCGGGCAAATTTCTCCAGATTCTCGTCACTGGAGTGTAATTCTTCCAGTTTCTGAGCATCTATTTCAATCTTGTCCTTATAATATTTAATCTCTTTTCTCAGTTCGCGTTCTTGAGTGGTTAAGTGCATACGGCGCATCAAACTGTTTTCATCCAGAAAAAGGACGTAAAACATAAATACACCGATAACAAGAAGATACTTATTAACATGCGTATGAAGAAAATCCCAAATGAGAAGAAGTTTTGACATCTGTTCAACAAGTGTTTCCGCAAAAGTAGTAACTTTATTTGCGCAAACAAAGAAGTAAGAAGAAAATATTGTCTATATTTGTCCTGATTTCATATTCAACGTCAGACTCATTACATGGAAGAATATATAGTCTCCGCCCGTAAATACAGACCGGTCACGTTTCAATCGGTCATTGGTCAACATGCGCTTACGACAACCCTTAAGAATGCGATTGTCAGCAACAAGTTGGCACATGCCTATCTCTTCTGTGGTCCGAGAGGTGTGGGCAAAACCACTTGCGCCCGGATCTTTGCAAAGACTATCAACTGTCTGCACCCTACTAAAGACCATGAAGCTTGCAACGAATGTGAGTCCTGCCAGGCATTTAATGAACAACGTTCCTACAATATTCACGAACTGGATGCCGCTTCCAACAACTCCGTGGATGATATCCGTACGCTGACTGACCAGGTGCGTATACCGCCACAGGTCGGAAAATACAAAGTTTATATCATTGATGAGGTACACATGCTCTCTCAGAATGCGTTTAACGCATTCCTGAAAACTCTTGAAGAGCCACCGGCACATACAATCTTCATCTTGGCGACTACTGAAAAATACAAGATATTACCGACTATCCTTTCCCGATGTCAAACGTATGATTTCAATCGTATCACACAGAAAGACATTGTCGATCAGCTTCAGTATGTGGCAGAGCAGGAACAGATATCGGCCGAACCGGAAGCTTTGAGTGTTATTGCTCAAAAAGCGGATGGAGGCATGCGTGACGCGCTTTCTATCTTTGACCAACTGGCTTCTTTCACCGAAGGAAAGATTACGTATGAACAAGTCATCCGGAATCTGAATGTACTTGACTTCGACTATTATTTCAGAATCACCGATCTTTTCCTCACACATAAAGTGGGAGAATGCATGGTTCTTTTGGATGAGATACTCAGCAAGGGATTTGATGCTCAACATTTCATTGGCGGACTGGCATCACATTTCAGAGATCTGCTGGTAGCACATGATGCCATCACTTTGAAACTCCTGGATTATTCGGATGCTATTAAAGCCCGCTATAAGGATCAAGCCAAATTATGCAGCGACACCTTCTTGTATGCAGCTATAGAAATCAGTAACGAATGCGACATGCAATATAAACAGAGCCGCAACAAACGACTACTTGTCGAACTTACTCTGATTCGCCTCAGCCAACTGGGGGAAGAAAAAAAAAAAGTAACCGGTAAGGAATATAGACCCATTGAACCGATATTCTCTCAAGCAGCAGAACCGGCTGTTCGCCTTCACCCTGCTCCGACTCAGAGCATGCCGAATCAGGTTAAACAATCCAAAGCAGAACTGAATCGAGCAAATCAGCAACAAGATACTGTTCCAATGTCTGAAGAAGCACCTCCATTTCCAGCCTTCTCCTCTCAAAACAAGATTGAACAGCCAAAGAGGGGACTTTCCCAAATCAGCACTATATCGTTGAAAGGCTCCAGAACGAAACGAACAGATCCGGCAAGCGATAGTATAGACTCGCTACCGAAGATCAACGGAAAGAACAAAACCTATACACAAGCCGATCTGGAATATGCCTGGAGAGGTTATGTGACTGATAAACCGGAAGAGTATCATTTGATTGCAGTGATGAAAGAATACATTCCTGTCGCTGAAGTGAATAATAAGATTGTGCTCACCCTTTATAACCAAATTGATGAGAAATTGATTTCGGATCACAACAGTTCAATCTGTCAGTTTCTGAGAGAGAATCTTAGTAATGATCAGATTACCCTTCAACTCGAGATGAAGGAACTGTCTGATGATCAGAAAATCTTTACACAAAAGGAAAAGTTCGAATACATGTTGCAGAAAAACGAGGCACTTGTAAAGCTCCGTGGCCATTTCAGATTAAAACTTTATTAAATCCTTACATATATCTGACTATGAAAACAAAAACTAACACACGCGTTGCATCCATTGACATCTTGCGCGGATTGGACATTTTCGTCCTGACCTTCATCGGACCGGTTCTTGGTACTTTTATTAGTGTTACGAATGGCCTTTTCGGCCCGGGATTCCAACATCAGCTTGACCATGTGGATTGGGAAGGACTGGTGACCTGGGATATGATCATGCCTCTCTTCCTCTTCACGGCAGGTTTATCCATGCCTTTCGCTCTTTCCAAATATGTCGGTGGGCCCAAAAAAGATGCCTTCAAACGAATCATCAAACGAGTGATACTCCTTTATATCTTTGGGGGTATGGTCCAAGGTAATTTTCTGGATCTCAACGTGGATAATATCCGACTATTTAGCAACACGCTACAATCTATAGCCGTCGGGTACCTCTTTGCTGCACTTTTCATCCTTTATCTCTCAAACAGACTGCAAATTATTGTGACAGCTGCACTGTTACTGATCTATTGGGCAGTCATGACCTTTGCCGGCCATGGCGACTTCAGCAAAGAAGGTAATATGGCTGAACTGATCGACCGTGCTGTGTTAGGTCGTTACCGTGACGGGGTATCATTCAATCCTGATGGCACATGGACTTTTGCAAAGTGGTATAACTATACCTGGATATTAAGCAGTCTCAATTTTGTTGCTACCGTTATGACCGGAGTCTTTGCCGGAAAGATTATTAAAATGGATAAGAGCATGGCAGTCCGGCTTAAATGGCTTATCATTCTCGGAGCCTCCATGATTCTCTGCGGATATCTCTGGGGATTTCAGATGCCTGTCATCAAGAAAATATGGACTAGTTCAATGGTGCTTGTAACAAGTGGAATAAGTACCCTGCTGCTTGCATTCTTTTTCTACGTTTGTGAAATGTGGGGCAAAACAAAATACATTAGCTGGCTCAATATATGGGGTACAAACTCCATCGCAGCCTATTTGTTTGCGGACCTCCTGCATTTTAGCAATATTACGAGCCCACTTTTGTATGGTCTGGAGCAATACACAGGTTCCTATTACCCCTTCATAGTCATGCTTGTCAACCAGCTGATTCCTGTCGGTATACTTTACCTGATGTATAAGAATAAGATATTTCTAAGATGTTAATCCTTTCATTATATATTCATAACTTTGCAGACTGATTGCTTTTGTAACCATCATTCATGAAACTAGCTAAACGAATCATACATTGGTTCTCTGTTCAGGAGCACCTATTTGCCGTATTTGTTCTCCTTGAACTGATACCCAATTATTTTTTGTTTTTTACAGAGCCGTATCCCGTTACAATCCGGGTAGCTTCTCTGGCGATACCTCTTGGCTCCTTCTTAATTATCTTTTCTGTCTTTAAAAGACCGGGGGTCATGTTTTGGGCCTTGTTTATCAAGTTCCTTCTGGATGCTATTCAGTTAGTTCTGCTCTACCTGTTTGGCAACTCCATCATTGCAGTGGATATGTTTCTCAATCTGACAACCACCAATCCTGCGGAAGCTGGTGAGTTGATGAGTAATATATGGATACCGGTCGCAGGATCTTTGCTCTTTTATGTGCCGGCTTTCTTTTTGGCCACTTATTCCATCAAGTTACAAGAGATTCTTCCCAAACGCTTTCGTCTATCTTGTGTAGCAGCAGGTATTACCTTCTTTATAGGAGGATGGGCCATCGCTTTAATCCCGGTAAGCAACTATCATAGTTTCGAGTTTGATGAAGATATATACCCTGCCAACATTATTTACAACCAGTATTTTGCATTTAACAAATTTAATAAGACGCTGAATCATGCTGAGAATGCAAGAACTTTCTCTTTTCAGGCTACCAGAGCCACTCATTCAAAAGACCGGGAGATAGTCATTTTAATGGTTGGAGAAACTTCCCGGGCAATCAGTTGGGGTTTGTATAACAGCAAACTTAACACGACTCCTCTACTTGCAAAACGGAAGGGATTGATTCATTTCACAGATGTACTTACACAGGCGAATGTCACACATAAGAGTGTCCCCATCATTATCTCCGCAGCAAGTGCAGAAAACTTCGACGTGATATACAAGCAGAAAAGCGTAATATCTGCTTTCAAAGAGGCCGGATTCAAGACTTTTGTCTTTTCAAATCAGCAGCCCAATCATTCTTTTCTGGACGATTTTTATGCAGAAGCCGACACCTATAAGAATTATTATCTTGAAAGTAAGGAAATACATGTAAACTTCAAACCTGATGGAATCGTGCTAAAGGATGTGAAGCAAGTGTTGGAAAAAGAACAAGGAGACTTATTTATTTTTATCCATGGATACGGTTCGCACTTCAATTACAAAGAGCGATACCCGAAGGAATTCTCAGTTTATAAACCTGATGACGTGAAAGGTATCTCGGAACTATATCGTCCGGAAATGCTCAATGCCTATAACAACAGCATTCTGTACACAGATTTCGTAATCGATTCGCTTGCTGCAATGCTTGAAAGCAAAGATTGCTGCAGTTCGCTGCTTTACCTCTCCGATCATGGAGAAGATCTCTTTGATGATGCTCGGGGAAGATATCTCCACGCCTCACCGACTCCTACTTTTTATCAACTGTACATTCCTTTGATTGTTTGGTTTTCAGATAAGTACCGAAATGAATATCCGGACATATATGACAATGCAAAAAAGCATCAGAAAGTGCCTTTTACGACTAATACGATCTTTCATACACTTCTGGACATCGGACAAATCAATACTCCGTATAAGGACAGCACATTGGCAATCACCAATGAGCGTTTTGAACAAAAGAAAAGATTTTTCCTGGATGATCATGACCAGGCTGTAGAAATATCAAAATCAGGATTAAAGGAATACGATTTTGAAATGTTTAAGAAGTGGAATATCTATTATTAAAAGAAATAACCGTTGTTTCGTGAGGATCTACGCGAAAGTATTTTTACCAAATAAGAAGGAGAATAAAGAGTTTTATTAATTTTGCACACAAAACATCAGATAGTATGAGTAAACCTAAAGTTACTACCAAAAAAGGGGCTGCAGACAAAAAGCCGTCGACCTTTTCAAAAATAAAAGCTTTTTTCAGAAACGAACGGACTGCCTTCGCTTTTGGACTGGCTATTCTTTTGATTACGTTTTATCTCTTTATAGCTTTCGCATCTTTCTTCATTACAGGAGCAGCAGATCAGAGTAAAGTTGAAAATATCACTTTAAGTGAACTTGCTATGAACAGAGATGACATTAGCAACTGGGCCGGTGTGCAAGGAGCATTTTTAGCTCATCTTTTCTTGAATGAATGGGTTGGAATCTCCTCCTTTTTTATTCTTGCTTTTTTCTTGTTGTTTAGTCTGAAACTTATGAAAATTCAACAAACATCCTTATTCAAATGGTTTCTTCTCTCCTCTTTGGGGGTACTCTGGACTTCAATAGCTCTCAGTTTCTTTTTTGAGCCCTTTATGGGGGACTCATTTCTATTCCTAGGAGGAAAACTCGGATCCGTCATAAGCAAAATTATCAGAAACTACATTGGTTGGTCCGGAACTTTCCTTCTCGTGATGGGTGCTCTTGCTATCTTTTGTATTTTCACAGTACAAGCAGCAACTCCTGCTCTCAGACGCTTCTTCTCATTCATACCTGCTGTTGGCAATAAGTTAAGGACAGAAGCGGCCGCTGCAGCCGGAACAGAAACGGAAAGAGTGTCAGAAGAAGAGGAAGAAATAGAAGAAGAAGAGACGGAAGAGGAGGCTCCGAAAGAAGAAATGTTTGATGAGGAAGAAGAAATGCCTGCAGAAGAAGAGGCCTATGATGAGACTATGGACAATCCTTTTTCAGAATCTGAGGATGTTGAGAAAAAGCATACCCCACTGCTTGAAGAAGATAATTTCACGATTGAAGTTGCTCCGGATGAAGAAAGTTACGATGGATCAGCCTTGGGCAAATATGATCCGACACTCGACTTGTCCAAATACAAATACCCTACAAATGACCTGCTGAAGAAATATGATACAACTCGCCTGGTGGACACAGAGGAACAGAAAGGAAACAAGTTGCGCATCATAGAGACGCTGGAAAATTATGGAATCAAGATCTCCCGCATTGAAGCGACAGTTGGACCTACAATCACTCTCTATGAGATTGTGCCTGCTCCGGGTGTACGTATCTCCAAAATTAAGAATCTGGAGAACGATATCGCACTTAGTTTGTCTGCTTTGGGCATTCGAATCATCGCCCCTATTCCCGGGAAAGGGACAATCGGTATTGAGGTGCCCAATAAAGAGGCACAGATTGTCTCGATGCATTCTATTCTCTTCTCGAAGAGATTTCAGGAAAGCAACTATGAGCTGCCTCTTGCTCTGGGAAAGACGATAACAAACGACATCTTCATGGTCGATCTTTGCAAGATGCCTCATATCTTGGTAGCTGGTGCCACCGGTCAGGGTAAGTCCGTCGGACTGAATGCGATCATTACCTCTTTGCTTTACAAGAAACATCCGTCACAACTGAAGTTTGTACTCATTGACCCTAAGAAAGTCGAGTTTAATATTTATTCTGCCATTGAGCGCCATTTCCTTGCAAAGTTGCCAGATGCCGAAGAAGCAATTGTAACAGACTTTACCAAAGTGGTTCAAACGCTTAAATCGTTAACCAAGGAGATGGACAACCGGTATGACTTACTGAAGAAGGCTAAAACAAGAACAATCAAGGAATACAACACTAAATTCATTGAACGGAAACTTAATCCGGAGAAAGGACACTTATTCATGCCTTATATCGTTGTTATCATTGATGAGTTTGGTGACCTGATCATGACAGCCGGTAAAGATGTGGAAATGCCAATCGCACGTATCGCTCAGCTAGCGCGTGCGGTAGGTATACATATGGTAATTGCAACGCAACGACCATCCACAAACATCATTACAGGTTCAATCAAGGCAAACTTCCCGGCACGTATGGCTTTCCGGGTTGCTTCAATGATTGACTCACGGACCATCCTCGACTCACCGGGTGCGAATCAACTGATTGGACGCGGTGACTTTCTTTTCTCACAAGGGAGCGAACTAACCCGGGTACAATGTGCATTCGTTGACACACCGGAAGTTGAGTCTGTGACAGATTTTATTGGCAATCAGACCGGATATCCAAGTGCGATGTATCTTCCTGAATGTGAACCCGAAGATGACTCTAACACGATACGCCAGAGTGTACTTGATGACAAAGACCCCCTATTTGAAGAGGCTGCACACTTGCTCGTCATTCACCAGCAGGGTTCGACCTCATTGATTCAACGCAAGTTTTCTATAGGATATAATCGGGCCGGACGTATTGTAGATCAACTTGAAGCAGCAGGAATCATTGGTCCCTTTGAGGGAAGTAAAGCACGTCAGGTGCTTGTGCAGGATGAAATCCAATTGGAACGTATTTTAGAGAATTACAGATAAGAATAAACATTAATGACACAAATGAAGATGAAGAAAATAGTGCTTTTTATGATTACAGCCTGTCTTATGACGCCACTGTATGCTCAAAAAGAGAAAACTCAGAAAGATCCTGTAAGCGATGTGACCTACGGAGTTACGCAACCCAAGAATCCGGATGTCAACGGCATCATGGCTAAAGCTATGGCAAGCATCATGGATCCTCAGGGAGTGGCTATCACCTACAACCTACGCTATAAAGACATTAAAGGGAAACGAGCGAATGCGACCAGCGGAACAGCAAAAATAAAAGGAGAAAAGTTTTACCTCTTCGCTCCTGAAATTGAGTCCTGGTATAACGGCACTACACAATGGACCCTCCAGCGGGGTGCAAAGGAAGTGAGCATCTCAACGCCTACTGATGCAGAACTGGCAGATACAAATCCCATGTTTATTATAAGAAATTACAGTAAATACTACACTGCCAAATACATTCGCTTAGCCTATTCAGGTGATCAGGAAAGGTATGTACACTGTATTGAACTAACTCCCAAAAATACCAAAAGTGATATCAAGAAGATTATCTTTAATGTCTTTGACAAGGTCTTTGTTCCGTATATGATTGTACTGTATCACCAAAATGATGCAACTACTCATATCTATATGACGAAATTTGATCAACAACAAAAGATGGATGAAACCACCTTTAACTTTAATCCGGCAGATTATCTGGGTAATGACATCATAGATTTACGATAATTATGCAACAGACTTCAACCAAAGAACATATCCGTTGCCTGATTATCGG
>DATCIB010000003.1:0-7729 GCA_036508045.1 Bacteroidales bacterium | reverse complement strand
CATCAACTGGGAGAGAGTTTGTTTACCAAAGTCATTGATTCTCCTGAAAATACAGTTTCATTTAGTCTTCCTAAGAGTGGAGAATGGATCGACTTCTGGACCAATCAATCGTATGCTGCCGGAACAAAGATAACCCGTACTTACCCGCTCCAGGAGTTTCCTTTGTTTGTGAGGGCCGGTGCGATTATTCCGTTGAAAGTACAAAACAGTGTGACCGGCATCGGAGATGAGTCGATGAAAGACAAAGAAGTTATCCTGATCTATCATCAGAAAGGTTACTCTTCGTATCTCTATCATTCGCCTGTGGATGAAGGAGTTGATTATAAAGATATTTCAATCGGATATGAGGGTGAAAAAGGTTTTCTGACTGTGAAAGGGAAGGTAAACAAAGAATACGTGTTTATTTTGAGAAATGTCAAGAGTGTAAAGGATGTTCAAAATGCAAGTTCCTGGTACTTTAACAAAGCGACTCAAGAACTTCAGGTACAAGCGAGTGGAAAGAATCTGAGTATTTCCATAAACTGGTAATCAAGATGAAAATGGAGTTGGTTTAGCAGAAAAAATACTTTATAGCTGTCTTATTAAGACGGATAATCTTGCAGGTTGGGGAAGACCGACAGAGTTGGTGGCTATTTTGGGAAAAGGTATTTGTCTTCATCTCTATGGGCTGTTTATGGGTGGATTCGTGTTAAATATTGGATTATTTGATACAATAACCGTAAATATCGGGAGTCCCCAAAGAATTAGTATTGAAATCTGATGTTAATTACAAATATAAGGTGTTACTTTGCACCCAACATGAACAAATGTGGTTTATTTCATTCTACCTCCTCTTTGAATCTTCTTAATATTCTCTATTAAGTCTTTACATCCTCGAACTGAGTTACCTAAACTTCATTGTATCACATTTCCCTTATTTTATTTTATATTTTATTCTTATGAACATTTACGTAGGTAATCTGAGCTTCAATGTTACAGATTCAGATTTACAGAGAACCATGGAAGAATTCGGAGAAGTAGTCTCCGTTAAATTAATCATTGACAGAATGACAAACCGTTCAAAAGGTTTTGCTTTTGTTGAAATGCCGAACAAAACAGAAGCTATTAACGCTATCAAAAAGCTTAATGGTTATGAATATGACGGACGTCCAATGACTGTTAAAGAAGCTATCCCTAAGTACTAATCAGTACGAGGTATCGCATATACAAGTTATAAGAGCAGGCAAATCCTTTGTGGGTTTGCCTGTTTTATTCACCAATCCTTACAAATACATGACATTTAAAGATTTAAATATTATCGAGCCCATTTTGAAGGCTCTGACAGAAAAAGAATATACCCTTCCTACTCCAATACAAGTACAAGCCATTCCGGTGCTTCTGAACAAACGTGACATCTTAGGTTGTGCACAAACCGGAACTGGTAAAACTGCCGCATTTGCAATACCAATCATACAGCAGATAACACTGGAAAGAGAGTCCAGCAAATACAGAGAGATCAAAGCTTTGATCCTCACACCGACCCGCGAACTTGCAATTCAGATTGATGAGAGTTTTACTGACTATGGGAAATATACTCCCTTGCGTCATTGTGTGATTTTCGGTGGTGTGAAACAAAAATCGCAAACAGATAAACTTCAGAAAGGGGTGGATGTACTTATTGCTACGCCGGGTCGTTTGCTTGATCTTATCAATCAAAAATATGTGAGCCTGAGTGCAATCCGATATTTCGTGCTTGATGAGGCTGACCGTATGCTTGATATGGGTTTCATTCATGACATCAAACGTATTCTTCCCCTGTTGCCACGTGACCGTCAGACTCAGTTCTTCTCAGCTACAATGCCTCCTGAGATTGCAACTCTCTCGAAAACGATTCTTCGTAACCCGGTAAGGGTGGAAGTTGCTCCTGTCTCTTCTACAATCGATGCTATCAAACAGTATATCTATTTTGTGGAAAAGGAAGAAAAGAAGCGCTTGCTCATCAAATTGCTGAACAAAGATAAAGATCAATCGGTGTTGGTTTTCTCCCGTACAAAGCATGGGGCGAACAAGATCGCACAGGATTTATGCAAAGCAGGTATTGAAACTGAAGCTATTCATGGCAATAAATCGCAAGGTGCACGGCAGCGTGCGCTTAGTAATTTCAAGTCTCACTCTACTCGTGTGTTGATTGCTACTGATATCGCAGCTCGTGGAATTGACATCGAACAGTTGCCAATGGTGATTAATTACGATCTTCCGGAAGTTGCAGAGACGTATGTACATCGCATCGGACGTACCGGCAGAGCGGGTTATAGCGGAGTGTCTGTCTCTTTTTGCAATCAGGATGAAAGGCAGCAGCTGAAAGATATTCAAAAGCTTATTGGTAAAACAATTCAGGTAGTCAAGTTTCAGGAATAAAATCCGAACACTTTACACGCTTTTCTTATATGGGACTTGTCTGTTGCCGAAACAGTACAATTCCCATTTTGATCTTTTAGTTGAAATAATTTCTTTCGGAAAATTGTTTTATAAGAAAATAGCAATATCTTTGCAGCATCATAATTAAAAACAAAGCAGATGAAGAAAATATTATTTGTGGTACTGTTGCTCGCAGGAGGTTTGATTACCTACGCCAGCATGCAAAAAGGGAATGATAATAGTAATAAGAAAACACTGAATAAGATGAAATCAATTGAATTGACAAAAGCTGACTTTTACAAGAAAGTTGCTGATCTTGACTTAAAAGAATGGAAGTATCTGGGTGACAAACCTGCGGTTATTGATTTTTATGCGACTTGGTGTGGCCCGTGTAAGGCGGTTGCTCCTATAATGGAGGAGTTGGCTGCTGAATATAATGGAAAGGTTATAATCTATAAGGTTGATGTCGATAAAGAACCTGCTTTGGCTGCTGCTTTTGGGATACAGAGTATTCCAACCATGCTTTTCGTTCCAATGACCGGAAAGCCTCAGATGAGTAAGGGCGCGATGCCTAAGACTTCATTGAAACAGGCGATTGAAGATCTTCTGGTTAAGAAATAAAGTAGATTCAAAAATGGAAACACTTTGCAAGGTTCGTGACTTATATCGGTCAATAAGTCGCTTTGAGGCTGATTTTCAGCAAGAACATCAGATTTGTTTGAATGAAGGTATGGTACTCTGTAGTCTGAATAAGACTGAGATGCTTTCTTCAGGTGAAATGGCCGATCTTTTAGGTCTTACTTGTTCAAATACTTCCAAAGTAATCCGATCTGTTGAAGAAAAGGGATACATTGAGCGTATACTTGGTGAACAAGACAAACGGCAGATGTATTTTAAACTTACTCCGGCAGGTAAAACAAAACTTCGTGATATTAATTGTAAGGAGATTGGAATGCCGGAGTTGCTAAGCACTGTCATCAAGTTATATTGAAATGACAGATTTTCTATATCGCTGAACTATTTTTAAAAGGCTCAGGTTTATAGGTAATTAAGATTGTTTTATGGATTGTAGAAACACATGGTCAAGTAAGATCATGTGTTTCTTTTTTTTTGCTTATTTATTTGCTTTGATTTAGATGAACGACTATATTTGTTGTAAGAAAATGCCTGACTTCCTATTCATTAAAAGCGAACCTGAGTCAGGCAAATGTCAGATTTGTAAGTTATTTAATCACTTTTATAAGTATGATTCTAAGATTATCAAATACTTTTGCAAAGATGAATACTGTTTGTTTTCGTCAAGCTTCAAATATTCAACAAAACAATTACCTATAAAACATGAAGAACAGACGGCCAGCACTAGGGATAGCATTGATTGCTGTTTTATTTTCAGGTTGTAACAAACACCTGTCAACGAAAGTTGAAGAAAAGCCTCCGCGTATTGCAAACATTATTAACTTCATAAGGAATACAGAACCACGTGATCCTGCTATCACGGATGAAGTGCTATACAATACGGTTGTAGAACAAATAAAACAGGTAAAGCAGTATAGTCTCCCGGCAACTTTTCTCTTGCAATACGATGCCCTGATTAATCCGAAATACCAATCTTTGTTGAAGGATGTATTGCCTGCCGACTGCGAAGTAGGTGGATGGTGGGAAATTACGCAACCTCATGTTGAGGCTGCCGGAATGGTTTGGCGTGGGGCGTATCCATGGGATTGGCACGCAAATGTTGGTTTTGCTACAGGATACACACCAGCTGAAAGAGAGAAACTTGTGGACGTGTACATGGATAAATTCAAATCAATATTTGGGAAATATCCTTCTTCTATAGGCTCCTGGTTCATTGACTCGCATTCTTTACAGTATATGTATGACAAATATAAGATTGTTGCTTCTTGTAATTGCAAAGACCAAATAGGTACGGATGGATATACAATGTGGGGAGGGTATTGGAATCAAGGCTATTATCCGAGCAAGAATAATGCGTATATTCCTGCACAAACAGAAGAGAATCAGATTCCTGTGCCAATATTTCGAATGTTAGGCAGCGATCCTATTTATCAATACTATGCCGGATTGGGTGGAAGCGTTCAACATGTGGAGAGTCTGGAGCCTGTGTATGGGAATGGAGGAGGTAATGAAAATTGGGTGAACTGGTTCTTCGATATCGTTGTTAAGAAAGAAACGTTATCATTCCAGTATATGCAAATTGGACAGGAGAACTCTTTTACGTGGGATCGTATGAAGCATGGTTTGGAAATTCAGATTCCGAAACTGGATTCTCTTCGTAAACTGGGACTAGTCAGAGTAGAGACATTGGAACAAACCGGGCGTTGGTTTAAAGAACAATATAAGGTTACTCCTGCTTCTGCTGTGTGTGCTTTAGACGATATACGAAATCAAGGAGAGAAGTCTGTGTGGTATAACAGTCGTTTTTATCGCACGAATTTGTATTGGCATCAAGACCAATTTCTTATCCGTGATATACATCTTTTTGATGAAGATTTAAAGTCTGATTACCTGACACAAGCGGGGATATCCACGCAGTGCGAATACAAAGCACTTCCTTTTGTGGATGGTTTTACATGGAGCTCGTTGGATCATCTTGCCGGATTGAGAATCATGATGAAAGACGAACAGGGTAATAGTATTGAACTTAAATCTGATACTCCTACCGTGAAGTCAATTCCTCCCGGTACTCTTTCGGTTCAGTTTAAATTAATTCCTACCGGATATTGCAGTATCAAGTGTGAAGAATCAAAACTGGTGCTTTCATGTGAGGGATTAGCAGGAATTAATTGGTGGTTGGAATTTTCTGTAGCGCCTGAAGCATCTCTTCCTTTCTCAAAGATAGATGCTGCGAGTATTCAGGCAATCTTCAAGGGCTTTAAATATCAGGTGGGCTGCGAAGCCGGTACTATAGAAGGGAATCAGGATAAGTCTTTTCAGCCTTTTGTGTATCGGATCCATCCGAAAGTGAATTCTATTATATTAAATCTGGACAATAAATGAAAAATGGAATGATTAGTACAGAGATTCGTCTCTTGAAAAATTGGATATTGATTACTGTTTTGCTTTGTGTTTTTTCGTATCCGTTTTTTGGCTGTCTGAATGCGAAAGCTGCCATTGCAGATCTGAAATGCGAGTATATTGACAATCCAATAGGGATTGATGCCCGGATACCACGTTTTACCTGGATTGTCACGGATAGTGATGCAGTCTATTTGCAAGATTCATACCAGATATGTATTGCAACATCTCCTCAATTATTACTCTCCGGTGCACCTGATGTATGGAGTTCGGGAAAAGTGATGAGTGCTTCGAACAGGGTTGTTTACAATGGCTCTGTAGACCTAAAGTCTCATCAGAAGTATTACTGGAATGTCATTGCGAAAGACCGGCAGGGTAAGGAATATTGTTCTGACTGTGCTTCTTTCGAAATGGGAAAAATGAATCTCTCCGACTGGAAAGCTCAATGGATCTCGGATAGTAATGATAAAGAGTTTCGTCCCTCGCCATTATTCAGAAAAAACTTTGAAGTTGGAAAGAAGATAGCAACTGCAAGAGCTTATGTCAGTGGCTTAGGTTACTATGAGTTGTATCTGAATGGAAATAGGGTCGGAAAGAATATACTTGACCCCGGATATACTCATTTTGACAAACGGGTGCTTTATGTGACGCATGATATTACTTCCTTGCTTAAGGATGGGGATAACTGTGCAGCTGCTGTGCTTGGGAATGGGTGGTTTAATGTGCAATCGCGTGGTGTGTGGGACTTTGAAAAAGCACGTTGGCGCAATCGTCCGCAACTTTTATGTGAGATAAGGATTACGTATAAAGACGGGACTGTTGAAACGATTGCTTCAGATGAAAGCTGGAAGACTTCAACCGGTGCGTATCAGTTTAATAATATTTATAGCGGAGATATCTATGATGCCCGGTTAGAAAAGAAAGGGTGGAAGATGGCTGATTTCGATGACTCTCAATGGGTACATGCCCGTTGCGTATCTGCGCCAGCACCAATTGTACAGGCTCAGGTGATGCCTGCCATTCATGTGACCAGCGAATTGAAACCGGTTTCTATGAATAAAATCAGTGATAAGATTTACGTATATGATTTAGGTGCGAATATCTCCGGACTTTGCCGTTTGCAATTAAAGGGAGAAACAGGAACCAGGGTGGCTCTGCGTCACGGCGAACTCCTGACCAAAGAGGGGCGTCTGGAGCAAAGCAATCTTAATATCTACTTCAAACCTGTTGACCCAACGGAGACATTTCAGGAGGACATTTATATACTGAAAGGTGAAGGAGAAGAAACATATACACCTTCTTTTTCCTATCATGGTTTCCAATATGTTGAAGTAATAAGTAGTGCTCCGATCAACTTGAATATAAATAGTCTGACGGGATTACATTTTTATAATGACGTGAAGCCTGTCGGTCATTTCAGCTGTTCGAATGAAACGCTGAACAAAATATGGAGAGCCACTTGTCTTTCTTATGTGAATAACATGGAGAGTATCCCGACGGATTGTCCGCAAAGGGAAAAGAATGGGTGGACTGCCGATGCTCATGTTTCCGTTGATCTGGGATTACTCAATTACGACGGACTCTCTTTTTATGAGAAATGGATGAACGATTTTATCGATAATCAACGTCCGGAAGGAGATATTTCCGGTATCATTCCTAGTTCAGGTTGGGGGTATGGGGAGTGGATTGGTCCGGTGTGGGATGCCGCGATGTTTGTAATACCACATGCCCTCTATATGTATTATGGGGAGTCGCGTGCTATTGAAGCAATCTATCCGACTTGTGAGAAGTATCTTACGTATCTGAAAACGAAAGAAAAGGAAGGATTGCTGGCATATGGGCTCGGAGACTGGTTACCCTATAAGTCACAAACTCCAATTGATTTTACGTCGAGCTGTTATTATTATCTGGATTATGTCCGGATGGCAGGCTTTGCTAAGTTGCTCGGTAAAGATCCTTCGTCCTATCAACAGAAAGCAGAAGAAATAAGGAAACTGATTAATAAGAAATATTTCCATTCTGAGACCAATACGTATGCCAATGGCACTCAGACAGCTCTTGGTGTTGCTTTGTACATGGGACTTGCTCCAAGTGGAAAAGAGCAAGCTGTAGCTGATCAACTTGCTGCTGCAGTACGGGCAACGGATTGTTATCTTGATTTTGGCGTTTTGGGAAGCAAGACTGTTCCTGCTATGCTGACAAAATACGGATATGTGGATCTTGCTTTTGCGATGGCTTCCAAAGAGAAGGCTCCATCATGGGGGTATTGGGTCAATGAATGTAAAATGACGACACT
>DATCIB010000002.1:0-3882 GCA_036508045.1 Bacteroidales bacterium | reverse complement strand
ATCCGGATCAAAGCCATATAGGCTACGGTCACGATACGTCCTACTTTCAGATCCACAGCTTCCTGCAACCAGCTCAGGTCTTCCGGTCTGGATGTACGTTCGGGGTCACCAAATACTCTGAATTGTTTGAGATATGCATTGTGGATGCCCGCCCATTCTTTCAATAACGACTGAGCAGCCTTGTCAGGATCCTCATTGTTGTAAATAAGTCTGCCGGGGAGCTTCATCCCATTGTATAATGCGTGATTTTCCACGAAATTCTTCTCGAGAAGAAGTACCTGAAGGCTATCTCCATTGTATCCCAATAAGACACAATCGACAGATACATGCGGATAAAAAGAATTAGTTCCTGCTTCGTTCATTTCTCAATTATTAGATCAACGACCAAAAGTAGAATTCTTTTTGAATATAAACAAAGCTATTTCCTCTTATTTTTAAGGGGTTGCAACTGATCTTTATGTATTATGAACAATAAGTACAAATGCTTATTGTATTATCTACAGTAATTACAACATCGGAATGCATATTGTAATACATACAATAATGAAATATTGTTAAAGGAAGAATGATGTATTGAAAAGATATATCCAGGTACTCATTCTGATCCGCCATGGTATCAAGAAGGTCAAACTGGAGTTCAAAGCCCAGTTCCTTAAACTCGGCTTTGTGTAACTGTTTCCGGAGTCTCTCTTTCATCGTTAATTCTCTTGTTTAGAAAGTAGTGCAAGAAAACAAATGTATAAAAAGCTTCATAAACGAATATCTAATATATATATCAATCAGTTCGTTTATCGGAGAGTGTGCAGAGGTAAAGGGAGTTACTTCAGGAGATTGAGAATGTGGTTCACCTGAGGAATTAATGGATGGATTCCATCATTAAGGATAGAATAGTCTGCGAGGCTGTTTCGCTGAACGTCGGTCATCTGATTGTCCATGCGATTGCAGATTTGCTGCCGGGACAAGCCATCACGAAGCATCACACGATGGAGACATTGGTCTGCCGGAGCTGAAACGTTGATCGTGACGTCCACCAACCGATCAAAGCCGGAATCAAATAGAATGGCGCTCTCAATAGCAACCATCGAAGTCGTTTGCAAATTACTCCAGGCTAAGAAGTCGCGCGATACAGCAGGATGTATAATTCCATTGACTTGAAGGAGGTACTTTTTGCTTGTGAAAATATGCCCTGCTAACAGTTGTTTATCCAATCGTCCATCCGCACCATATATGGCGGAACCAAAGAGAGAGATTAGTCCGGTCCTTACTTCTGTATCTTCATTGACAATTCGTTTAGACTCTGCATCCGCATTATAAACAGGCACCCCCATGAGATTGAATAAGTCGGACACAACAGACTTTCCACTTCCTATTCCACCGGTGATTCCAAGCCTTTTCATTTCTACTTATTTCTTTACAGCGGCAACAGCTGCCACTTGTGTCTTTGGAGAGTCCATCTTTTTCTTGTTTTGCTCCATCTCCAGTTCAGAAGAAGGAACCTCTTCAACAAGACATTCAGTCTCTTCCGGATCAATCCTTACATTAAATATATAGCTGGGCACAGATAGAAGATCAATCTTTTGCATGCTTTCACTATGTTCATCCATAAGCGTGTTATAGTCAATCGCCAAAGTGAAATCACTCTTTTTGACCAATGCGTATTTACTAAGCACCACACAGTATGTCACCCGTACCTGAGGTGGAAAAGTGACAAGACGCTGATGTTTCGGAAAGTTCGCTCCTGTGACAGGCAATTCAAGGAAAGTCTCTGTAAACGCTTCGACCGGAATACTTACATCTACAAAATCGGGCACAAACCGAATTCCGTCAGGAGCTTGCAAGGCAGCCTTAAAAGTCAGGGAATCTTTCACTCGTTCTTTCAGAAAGAAGATGGTAGCAACATCCTTTAAGGTATCCAAAGCCTCGCGGCTCCCATACGCTTTCACGGTAGCAGGCACGGCAGAGATATCTCCATTCAGACAATATTGCGTTTCAAACTGAACATCCACATTGACGCGGACAGGCAGATCTTTTTCCACTTCCACCGCATAATTAAGTACCAGATTATCCGGACCAATACTCAGCAGCTTCGTACTTGACTTAAAGCGTTTACGGATATCTTCTTCATACAAAGCGGACAAGATACTATGTATTCCCGACTCGTCCATTTCCTCTTTGCTCAGATCGATTTCAACAGGAGAAAAGCTTTTGCTTGCCAGAGAGAGAAGTTCGAGACCTTGATCCTCCACTCTGACGTGGAAATAAAGCGGAGGTTTCGAAGTCAGAAGATACTTCTCGGGAAGATTGACATAACTGATCGGAACCTCAAAAGTAGTGTCATAGTTATCCTTGGACTTTTGAGTAAACCAGAGAATAAATGAGAGTATAACAAATACAAGAAAGGTCAGTAACTCTTTGAAAGAATGACTTCCGAAGAATTTCCTGACCTTATTCCCTTCTTGAATGAGCGTCTTTGTAAGTTCGTCCATTCTCATGAGAAACTTATTTTATAGTTTGCTGCGCGTCAGCAGAAGAAGCAAAGATCGAGTTACGATCTACCGAAATACGAACGTTATCAGCAATCTCAATAACGATTACAGTTTCTTTGATATCTTTGATTTTCCCATGGATACCACCGGCTGTAATAACCTTATCACCTACTGCAAGTCCTGATCTGAACTTTGCAATTTCTTTCTGTTTCTTCTGTTGCGGACGAATCATGAAAACATACATAATAACGACCATTAAAACAATAATGATCAGATTCATTGTTCCAGTGCCTCCTGCAGCTTGCAAAAAAATAGTTGAAGTCATAATACTTTGCGTGTTTAAAATTAATTTACTCTATATAAGCCACTGAGGAACTTAGTTCTTCAGTAGTCTGTTTTCAGTTTTAAGTTTGGTAACGATATTATCCAGCACACCATTGATAAAAGTGCTGCTCTTTTCAGTGCTGTAATCTTTGGCAATCTCCAGAAACTCATTAAACGTAACATTCACAGGAATAGACGGAAAGTTGATTAGTTCGGCGATAGCAACATCCATAATCACAATATCCATGAAAGCGATACGTTCGATATCCCAATTCTTTATGCTCACATTGATCATTTCGCGATACTCTTTCTCGTTTGTTATCACATCGCGAAGGAGCTTACAGGCATAGTCCTTATCTTCATCATCTCTGAACATCGGAAGAAGTTCCTGTTCAGGTCCTTTTTCCACAGTCATCCGTTTGATAGTCTTCAGCACAAACGTGCTGACAATCTCCAGGTCATCATTCCAATAGATAGACTTCTCTTCCAGCAAAGCAGTCAAATCATCATCTGCAAAAATAATGTTTTTGCAGATCTTGCGCCAGAATTCCTGATCATTTTTAAAGGAGAAGTCCTCAGATTCCATATATTCCTTATAAATATCAGACGAGATAATCTTGCCCAGCATGTTTTTTAGAAAGTTCTCATCCCAACTGATACATTTCCCATCCACATAAGTAATGAGAGCCTTATTCTTAGCCATCAGGTCGGCAAACTTATTATCAATAAAACGGGTGTTAGGAGTCAGCTCATCAGTCGTGGGCATCAGTTTTATTCTTCCATATTCAAGACGGCGACGGGCAAAAGTAGTTAGTTCTACAATCAGATGCAATAAAGCGTTATACAACTCATACGATTTCTCAAGACTGAAAAGCAGTTCCTTCTGAGCTGTTGAAGGATTTGAATTTCCACCCTGATAAAACGAATATAGGATTTGTATCGTTTTGATTCTGATAAGTATTCTATTGATCATCTTTAATATAGGTTCATTTGAAATGCAAAGATACACTATTTTTCTTCTTTGATGCTCAATCGCATAGAGAAATCAGTGTTCTCATATAAATATAGCCGT
>DATCIB010000001.1:0-6291 GCA_036508045.1 Bacteroidales bacterium | reverse complement strand
GGCTCTTTTGAAGCTGAAGTCTCTTTTGTGCGTAATTTCATGATGGATCATATTACCTCCCTTGATTCGATCTTCAATAACTTTGGCGAAATGACGAAAACCTTTGAGATTGATGAAAATAAGTGGTACACCCTGACAAACTTCTTAAATGATAAGGCGCTCGACCTGAAAGACAGTCTCAGCGACGACCTCACCCCTACTGCACTTTGGTCTGTAAAAGATGGACCATTGGAAAGCCAGCTCTTTAGGTTTACAGCTGCAGGATATGGCTCTTACACAGTGACAAATAAATATTCAGGCAAGGTGCTTGAAGCATACCGGAAAACAGAGGATGGTGGCATTCCATCGGGTTATCCAAGTTATTATATGCTTTGCATCAATCCATACCAATATCACAATGCTTCACAGGAATGGAAACTAGAGGAGCGGCAGTATGGCGTCTTTTCTCTTATCGATGTCTACTCCAGTATGGCTATTGACAACTATGGCACCAGCACCGTCAACGGAAACACAATCAGTATGTGGATTGCCGATGCAAACAACGGTAACCAGCAATGGAAGTTTAATGAAAGAGGCTATGTTCATCCAATTACCACCAGCGAAAAGCTTGCGGCAGCAAAGATAACTCTATATGTCACTCCGGGGGAAGTACATATTAACAGTGAAGAAAATTACAAACTAAGCATCACAGATATGACAGGACACATCCTCATTCAACGAAAAGTCTCTGAAACAGCTTATAAAGTTACCCTGCCAAGTGGCCTGTATATTATCACAATCAATGACACTGTTAGAAAATTAGCTGTACCATGAGAAGAACGCAAAAACTATCACTTTCAATTATCTTATTAGTTTCCTTTGTGTGCTTCACATTACATGCACAGTTAGGAGATAAAATCAGTAAAAAAGAGCAACTCACCAATCTGCCAACGTTTTACATTACCACACCGCAAGGTATTTACAGCGAAATTTCTTATGTAAACGGGACACTGTATGTAGCCGGACCGGATACCCTGTCCGGAAAATACAATGACTCCATCGGAATACGGGTAAGGGGCAATTCCACAGCCTCGCTGGAAAAGAAACCTTACCGGATGAAATTATATGAGAAGACAAAGCTGCTGGGTATGCCCGCCAAAGAGAAGAACTGGCCAATGCTTGCTAATCACATGGATAAATCACTGATGCGTAATGCTATTGCGTTTCGAATCAGTAAGATCCTGGGTCTCTACTTCACTCCCGCCTGTCGTTTTGTGGATGTAGTCGTAAACAATGATTTTGTTGGTAACTACCTCGTAACTGATCAGGTCGAGGTCAGTGGCGATCGGGTAGACATAGCCAAACAAACGGCAGCAGACACGACCAGACCAGCCATTGAAGGTGGTTATTTGGTTGAGATTGATGGCTTTGCTAATACATACTCGAGAAGTCCGGGAGCTCTTTTTCCGGAAGGGTTCAGTAGCACTATAGGAAGTGTTTCTGTCAAGTATCCGAAAGATGATGAAATCAATCTGGCTCAACGCAACTATATTATCAATTACTTCAATCAGTTTGGAACAGTAGTGGACACCTACAGGAAAGGAGAACCTTTGGATAGCGTCAAGAAATATCTGGATATAGATGCCATGATAAACTGGTATCTAGCCAGCGAACTATGTGGGAATAGTGACACTTTCTGGAGCATTTATATGATGAAAGAACGCGGAAAAAGTCAATTCACTTTTGGACCGATATGGGATAATGACATCGCTTTTAACAACGATAATCGAATATCGATGGCCACTACCAGACTCATGCTTGATGCTGCTCATCCTTTGGGCTCCATGAAATCAATCCTGAGAAATCTCTTTTCAAATCCGGAGATAAATAAAAAGCTACTCGATCGATGGGCAATAATCCATGATTCGAATATAAAAGAACAATTGATTGCCTCAATTGATTCTATGGAAGTTCTTCTCAATGCATCACAGATTTTAAACTATAGTAAATGGCCCATTAATCAAAATTATAATTCGGAGATGATTCCAAGAGGATCATACAAAGCCGAAGTGGAATACCTGCGCTCTTATGTTTCAGAACGAATCGATGCACTTGACGGACTTATTAATAAGGATCTTATGGAACTCGGAACTGAGTATATGCTGGAAGAAGATCTGTGGTATTCTCTTATAAATGTAAAAGCCGGCAAAGCGCTTGATCTGAAAGATAGCTTACCTGATGATCTCACACAAACCGTTCTCTGGACAGACAGAGGAGGAAATAAGGAGAGCCAGCTCTTCAGTTTCACTCAGGTGAATGATTCTAATTACATAATCAGAAACAAGCTTTCAGACAAAGTTCTTGAAGGCTATGTAAAAGTCGATGACGGTGGTATTCCTTCGAAGATGCCTAGCCGCTACAAGCTTTGCATCAACACCTACCAAGAAGGCAAATCTACGCAACTTTGGAAACTGAAAGAGGATAAATATGGTGTATTCCATCTTATTAATCAATATTCCGGACTGACTGTCAACAACAGTTCCACCCTCAATGTAGATGGCACAGCTGTAAATACGTCTACATTGTTATCCACAAGTGAGGCGCAACAATGGCGGGTTACTTCTTATCTTGTCACCGAAACACCAAAAGAAAAAGAACCAAAAATAAATGCTTCAGTTTATGCCACTGCAGGGTTCTTACACATAGAGTGCAAAGAAAATGTAAGGCTTACAATCTCCAATATGGTAGGACAAATAGTACTTGAACAAGTCGTCACATCTACCACGTATGACATATCGCTTCCAAGAGGCATCTACGGAATACAGATAGACAGTGCAAGTTTCAAGATAGCCGTGCCATAAATTAATATGAAAGAAGTGGCTGCTTAAAGGTAGCCACTTCTTTCATATATGTTTGCAGGTGGATTCAAAAAGAGAATCTCACAAAAAAATAGGTATATTTCATTCTTTTCCCCCTATTTTCTTTCAATATACCATAAGTATGGTATATATTTACCGTACCTGTGGGATTTCCGGCGCATGAAAACCGCTGTACTTTTGTACCATAAAATAATAACAATTTAAAGGATTAGAAATCATGGGAAGAAAGAACTTACATTTTGAGACATTGCAACTTCACGTAGGGCAAGAAACTCCGGATCCTGCAACAGATGCACGCGCAGTACCTATTTATCAAACAACCTCGTATGTGTTCCGTAACTCAGCACACGCTGCAGCACGTTTCGGACTGGCAGATGCAGGTAATATCTACGGTCGTCTGACTAATCCTACTCAAGGCGTATTTGAAGAACGCGTTGCTGTACTTGAAGGTGGTGTGGCTGGTTTGGCAGTTGCCAGTGGTGCAGCAGCAATCACGTATGCCTTTGAAAATATCACACGTGCAGGTGACCACATTGTATCAGCCAATACAATCTATGGAGGCACTTATAATCTGTTGTCGCACACTCTCCCAACCTATGGTGTAACCACCACCTTCGTGGACCCATCCAATCTTCAAAACTTTGAAGATGCTATTCAGGAAAACACCAAACTGGTATTCATTGAAACACTGGGTAATCCAAACTCGAATGTAATAGATATCGAAGCCGTGTCAGCCATTGCACACAAACATCAGATTCCACTGATCATTGACAACACTTTTGGCACCCCGTATCTGATTCGTCCTATCGAACACGGAGCAGACATCGTTGTACACTCTGCAACAAAGTTTCTCGGAGGACATGGTACCTCATTGGGCGGAGTGATCGTAGACGGTGGCAAGTTTGACTGGAAAGCCAGCGGCAAGTTCCCGCAACTGACGGCACCCGATGCAAGTTACCACGGAGTTGTATTTGCTGACGCTGTTGGTCCTGCAGCCTACGTAACACGTATCCGTGCGGTTCTTCTCCGTGACACCGGGGCATGTATCTCGCCATTTAACGCGTTCCTTTTACTGCAAGGACTGGAGACTCTTTCTCTTCGCGTAGAACGTCATGTTGAAAACGCACTGAAAGTTGTTGATTTCCTCAACAATCATCCGAAGGTAGCCAAAGTAAACCATCCGGCTTTATCAGATCATCCGGATCATGCGCTTTACACGAAGTACTTTCCCAAAGGAGCCGGTTCTATTTTTACCTTTGATGTCAAAGGAAAAGCAAAAGAAGCTCAGACATTCATCGACAGTCTGGAGATATTCTCTTTGCTGGCTAATGTAGCCGATGTGAAGAGTTTGGTTATCCATCCTGCCAGTACCACACACTCACAACTTAACAGTACCGAACTGGCACAGCAAGGTATTCATCCGAGCACTGTACGCCTGAGCATTGGCACAGAACATATTGACGATATTATCGACGACCTGAAACAAGCTTTTGAAAAGATTTGATGGATACAACTAACAAACTAAATAACATACTACTATGAGCAAGATAGCAAAGAATTTGACCGAACTGATCGGCAATACTCCACTTCTGGAGCTTTCCAATTACAGTAACAACAGACAATTGGGCGCTACAATCATCGCCAAACTCGAATCTTTCAATCCCGGAGGATGTGTCAAAGAACGTATCGCTCTTTCCATGATTGAAGATGCAGAGAAGAAAGGGACTCTCAGACCGGGAGCTACCATCATCGAGCCGACCAGTGGAAACACCGGCGTCGGATTGGCGTTAATCTCTGCAATAAAAGGATACAAACTCATTCTGACAATGCCCGATACGATGAGTCTTGAACGGCGTAATCTACTGAAAGCCTACGGAGCACAACTCGAACTGACGCCCGGTGCTTCCGGAATGAAAGGTGCTATTGCCAAAGCCGAAGAACTTCGCGACACGATACCGGGATCTATCATCCTACAGCAGTTTGAAAACCCTGCTAATCCACAGGTACACTATGAAACCACCGGAGAAGAGATCTGGCGTGATACGGATGGTGAAGTGGATATCTTCGTAGCAGGAGTTGGTACAGGTGGCACCATAAGTGGTGTTGGCAAGAAGTTGAAAGAGAAAAACCCCAATGTAAAGATTGTGGCAGTCGAACCGGCAACTTCAGCTGTGCTGTCAGGCAAACCGGCAGGAGCTCATAAGATTCAGGGAATTGGTGCAGGGTTTATTCCAAAGACCTACAATCCGGATGTCGTTGATCAGATTCTCCCCGTTGACAGTGATGATGCAATCCGTACCGGTCGTCAATTGGCGAAAGAGGAAGGTCTGCTGGTAGGTATCTCCTCCGGGGCGGCTGTATTTGCAGCAGCGCAACTGGCAGCATTACCTGAAAACAAAGGCAAAAAGATCGTGGTATTACTCCCCGACACCGGCGAACGCTATCTCTCTACCCTGTTATACGCCTTTGATGAATATCCTTTGTAAATATTTTAATTGATACTTTCCCTATTTAGCCGTTCTGACTTATCAATTGCAGAGACTTTTTGTTCAGGATCTCAAGCTCTTTACCTGTCATTCTGATCACTCCATCTTTAGCAAACTCAGATAGCATACGGCTTATGCTTTCGCGGCTGGTATCTACGAGGTTTCCCATTTCAGACTGGGAAATTGGTAGAATGAATGTGTCTGACTCAAAAACATTAGTAGCAAGCTCGAGTATCATATCGGCGAGATTACCTCGAGCTTGCTTTTGAGTACGATTAGCACAACGTCGGAATGATTCTAATTCGTTCTGGCACAAATCAAGTATTATCCCGTACGAAAACTTCTCATTCCCCTTTAACAGATTACGAAAGAAATCTATATCAATAAAACAGACTTCTGCATCAGTTATTGCTGTAATCGAATACTGATTTATTTTGTTACCGAAAGTTGTAGGTAATCCCAGATAGGCAGGAGCTTTCACGATGCGAACAATCTGTTCGTGCGATGGTCCTGCCAAATGCATCTTCACCAAACCCCGACGTAAAAAGGCAATATTCGTTGAATAGTTACCTTGTTTAATAATTATATCCCCTTTTACAAATTGAACTGTTGCATGATCCGTCCTTGAGGGATCAAGACAACATTCACAATGCACTCCAATAGCTTTGGCATTCACCGAACATTTTTTACAATCATTTTCCATGTGGCAAATATATACAATGTGATTCATATCACAATATATTATGCAGACATTCACATCGATTAATTCATAACCATCACTTTAGTTCGCTATTTTTGCACAATAATTTATTTACTACGTTCAATTTAAACCTATTTCGTATGGAAGAGATTCAAAAAACAGAGATCCAGAAACTACAAATGGAACTTGAAGAACTCAAAAAGAAAGTATCAAACCTGGAAAATTCACGTAAAGATCAATTGTCTAT